>DATBHD010000073.1:0-22384 GCA_036557635.1 Gemmatimonadaceae bacterium | reverse complement strand
GGCACGTCGAACGAAGCCAGCGCGGCGGAGCTCTGGCGAGAAGCACCATCGCACTGTTGCCCTCGAGGTGTGCCGCTGACACAATGATACCGGCGTGGATGACCGGAAGATCCTTTACCCCTCATCGGCGACACCATGATGCATGGCCGAAGAAGGGCAAGTCCTGAATCGAATACACATCTCGCTCGGAGAATCGCCATGCCCTTCTCACGCTCGATGAGCATTGCCTGTCTCCTCTGCTTCGCCGCCGGCGCCGGCGCGATGTGGGCCCAGCAACAGGTCGCCTCGCGCCGCGAACCGCAGTTCGAGAATGATCAGGTGAGCGTTTGGAAATCGATCATCATGCCCAAGCAGCCGCTGTCGCTGCACCGGCACGACCACGGCCGCGCCCTCGTCGCGCTCACCGACGGACAGCTCCGGGTCGTCGACAAAGGGGGCAAGGTGCTCGACACCTACAACCTCAAGGCCGGCACGGCAATCTGGCTCGGCGTCGACCCGCCCGGGCAAATGCACGCCGACGTCAACCCTGGTAAGCGACCGGTCGAGGTGATCGTCGTCCAGCTCAAGCACGATCGCTAACGCGCCCAGCATGACGGGCGAATGACGCCGAGGGCTTACGCTTCCGGCGATGCATCACACCGTGAACATGCCGTACACGCTCTGGAGCCGCGACCGTCTCCTCGCCGAGACGGACCTCGGCTTCATCTATCGGGAGAACAGGCGCCGTGTCGGCTGGCTCCATCCGAATGAGCTCGGGGAGCGGATTCTCCCTGAAGCGACCGGGGTCGCTCCGGCGCTGCGTACCGAATTCAAGCTCGGCCCGGATGCGACTCTACACGCAGACATCCTCGCCGCGTGCGACCGCGAGCACGCCCTCGCGTTGGAGCTGCGGGGTCCGGACGGGGAGCGAATCGAGACCGAGGACATCGGCATCATCGACACGCACTATCTCCTATCGATCGAGGCCGAAAACCCGGACGACGAGGACGATGACGTCGAGCTGACGCCGGAGCAGGAGGCGGAAGTGGACGAGATGGTGCGAGAGTGGCAAGAGGCGCATGCGGGCGATCTCGACCTCCGGTCAGATGAGGAGGAAGTCGAGTTTCCGCGGTACCAGATTCAGGTTCGTCTCGTCGACGATCGGTCAGTGCCCTAACGCGGGCTCGACGCGATCGGGCGTGCTTCGAGTCTCACTTCGCCAACGGCAGGCTCGCGTTCGCGATTCGCGCCCGCTTGCGCCGCCAATACGACGAAGAGACCAAGCCGAGCAAAATCGGAGAGAGCGCGATGACGAGTAAGTTGCCGCGATTCGCGTTGATGAAGCTGCGCGTGCCGACGAGGAGCCGAGCGGTGCGCGGCGCGCCGGGATCGTAACCGATGGGCTCGAGCGTCCCGTTAGGCGGCTTGGGCACGAGACTCGTCGAATCGACCGCGTCGAGCACCGTGATCGAATCGCGCGCCTTGGGCGGCACGAACGTCAACGCCACGAGTCGATACGGCGTCCCCAAGCGGTCATAGCGACGGCCGGTCGGTCCACGATACACCACCTGGGTCCAGCTCACGCGCGCGCTCGTGTGCACCGGGCCGGGGACGGGAAGGGGCTTGGGGGCGAGGAGGTACGTCCACGTCGCGCCCAGCCACGCGGCGGCGACGACAAACGCGGCGACGCGCGACAGTCGTCCCGCGATGAGTATGATCGGGGCGAAGACGACGAGGAGCATGAGCCACCGTCCTCGCGTCGTCTCGGGGGTGAGCAGCTCGCGCGCCTGCACGAGCGTCGTGCGCGCGACCGGTCGCGTCGTGTACGGATAGATCGGGAGATAGCGCACGCGAAGATGCGAGCCGACGCTCAAGTTGTCGTAGTCCGAAGCCCCGAGCATCAACTCCGACGTGTGCGCAACACCGGCCGGTGTCTGAAAGTGAGTCCACACGTAGAGCGCTCGCCTCCATCCGCCGTCCGGGTCCCGACTCAGGCGATAGCCCTCGTACTTCCTCGTGACGACCGCGTCGGTCTCGGGCGCGGCGGTGTCGAGCCAGAGCGGCGGCCCAAGGCTGATGACGACGAGCAAGGCGGGGACGATGAGACCGCGAACGGGGATGCGTGACATCGCACGGCACCGGAGAGGCAATGGCGCGAAACTATCGTCAGCAGCGCCAAAGCGCCAAGCAGGCATCTCACTCCGCGCTGTTCGACGAGCACGTCAGGCCAATATCTTGTGACATGCGTCAGACAGCACACCTCTCGCGCCTTCAGGCCGTCCTGATTCTCTGCACCATCGCCGCGCCGCTCCCGGGGCAGACGACGGGAATGCCCGACATGCATCACGCCGCGCACGGCACCGTTTCGGCCGAGGATCGGCGCCAGATCGATTCGGTCGTCAAGGCGGTCGCGCCGCTCGGCACCACCGCCGCCGCGGCCGCCGCGGGATTCCAGCCGAAGTTCGGGTGGATTCCGACGATGGGCGCGCACTGGGTAGCGATGTCGCGAATGACGAGCAACGGTCGGCAGACGAACCGCCTCGCGCCGAGCCAGCTCATGTTCTCGAAGGTGAACGGCAAGGACTCGCTCGTCGGCGCGGCCTACGGCTACGTCACCGCCGACAACGACACGGTGCGCCCCTCGCTCTTCGACGGAAGTCCGCCGTGGCACGAGCACCCGGACCTCGCGCCACCGGGGCTCACACTCGTCATGTTGCACGTCTGGTTCGTGCCGTCGCCCGACGGGCCCTTCGCCGGGACCAACCCCAATCTGCCCTTCTGGGCTGTGGGACTTGCCGCGCCCGATTCGAAACGGATGCACGATCCGGCGTTCGAGAGCCTGGTGCGGCGCGCGAGTCTCGCGCTCGCGGAGGTTGCGGACACGACGTCCATCTTTCCGCGGCTCAAACTGCGCCCGGAAGTCGGACCCGCCGTGGCCGCGCGACGCGACACGGTTCGCGCGCTGGTCTCGGAGCTCCTCTCGGCGCAGCGGTCGCGCGACGCGACGCGCTGGGATCGCGCCGCCAGGGAGGCGGCCGCGCAGTGGGACGGCATGTATCAGACGTACGTCGCGAGCGCGCGCACCGCGGACGGTCGCCGGCGCATCGAGCGATTCGTCGCGATGATGCTCGGCCAGCACGTGGAGTAGGGACGCGACATGAAGATCGGCTTGGTCGGCTTCGCCGGCTCCGGCAAGACTACCGTCTTCAACACGATGACCGGGCTCGCCGTGCCGGTGGGATATGGTGGCGAGCTGCGCATCGGCGTGGTGCGCGTGCCCGACGCGCGCATCGACGCGCTCTCGAAAGTCTTTTCGCCAAAGAAGACGACGTACGCCGAGATCACCTTCTGCGACGTCCCCGGCGAACATGGCGCCGAGAAGAAGGGATTGTCGACGAAAGCGCTGCAGCAGATTCGAGATCAGGACGCCCTCTGTCTCGTCCTGCGTGATTTCCCGAATCCGGCGATCGAGGTTGACGCCGATCCGCTGGGCGACCTCGAGGCGTTTCACCTGGAGTGCGTGCTCGCCGATCTCAAGCTGGTCGAGCGCCGCCTGGACCGCGCGCGCAAGGAGAAGGCGCCGGCGCAAGAGGTGGCCGCGTTCGAGAAGATGAGGGCGACGCTGGAAGACGGGAGGCCGCTGCGTGTGTTGTCCGAGGCGGAGCTCGATCGCGGCCCGCTCCGCGGATACGGCTTCCTCACCGACAAGCCGCTCCTCGTCGCGTTCAACCGCGATGAAGCACGGGCCGCCGAACCGATGCCGCCGGCCTTCGCGGCTCGCGTCGAAGGACTGCGCGCCGCTGGTTTAGTACTCTCTGCCAGCGTCGAGGCGGAGATCGCTGGATTGGCTCCGGAAGAGCAGGCGGCGTTTCTCGAGGACTTGGGACTGCACGAGTCCGCGCTCGCCCGCTTCATCCGCGCGGCCTATCAGCTGCTAGATCTCATCTCGTTCTTCACGGTCGGCGAGGACGAGGTGCGCGCTTGGCCCATTCATCGCGGCACGCGCGCGCGTGAGGCTTCAGGGCGAATCCATTCGGATCTGGAGCGCGGGTTCATTCGCGCCGAGGTGATTCCGTACGCGGTGTTCCTGGCACATGGCTCGGAGCACGCGGTGAAGGTGGCGGGCAAGCTGCAGATCGAAGGCAAGGAGTACGTCGTATCGGACGGCGACATCATGCATGTGCGATTCAACGTGTAGGCGTCGCCTCCGGTGCAGTGATGTCAGCCGTGAGGGTGCTGGCCAACCGTGAGCGCTTTCGCGCTCACCATTGCCGCGCACATGCCACCTTGCTGCGCGACATTCACGACGTGTTGCTGTGACGCCCGCGCCACGAGCGCGACGCCGTACCGGCTCGGCGCGAATCCCATCACCACATAGAACGGTTCCACCCGAAGGCGACTCGCGTCGTCGAGCACGTGGAAGGACTTTGCCGGAATTGGGGCGACTTGCTGGACCACCCACCGCTCGTCGCCCGCGAGCGCCGCGTCGATCCCGGACTCCCACTCCCCCAGCGTCACCGTCGGTCCGACGACCACGCCCGAGCCGCCGTACGACCGGTTCGGCTTGAGCACGAGGGACTCCCGCTCCGTCCTCGCGTACTCGAGGAGCTCCACCTGAGCGCCGTCGGGAGACGTGGTGCGCCGCTCCGATAGGATCCGCGTCCACAGCACGTGGCGACGCATCACCTGCCGCTCTTCCACGGTGAGAAACTGCCCCGCGAGCTCGGGATCAGTGAACACCTCGAAGCAACTCTTCTGATCGAGCTCCGCGGCGATCGACGAGACGACGCGGTTCTGGCGCAGGAGTGTGCGCATCGGCGCGACATCCACACCCTCCTCCGCGGCTTCCATCAGATCGAGCACGCTGGCGTCGCGGTACACGACGTCCACGCGGACATCGCCGTAGTAGACCTCGTCGCCGCACAACCGCAGCTCGCCCGCGTCTGCGTGTAGCACGGAAAGGCCGTGGCGCTGGCGATAGTACGCCGCGAGGGCGTCCGGCTCGTCGGGGCCGTCCGTCGCATATTTCGGATCGACGAGCACGATCTGACCATCCGGCCTTCCAATGGCATCCAGGTGCTCGAGGAGCTCCTGAAGGAGCAGCTCGCGAATGTCGTCGGGAAGCTGCAGTCTGATGCTCGGGTCCTGCGCCAACAGCGCCGGCACGACGAGATCGGCGAGGATGCCGACCGCCGTCGGGCCGATATGCAGTCCGCCGATCCCGCTCAGGTTCGGCTCCATGAACTTGATGGAGTCCTTCCACATGGCGGTGGTGTAATCGACCACGGCGTCCAGGCGCGCGAACACAGGGTTCGCCTCGCGGTGCTCGCGTGTCCAACAGTCCTGGAGCCACTCTTCCTCGACAGGAGAAACGCGCAGCGTCTCACGGATTCGCGGCACGCTGAAGTAGAGGTCGGGAAGCCGCTTGATGCAGTTGAGCACCGTCTGAGAGATGTAGTGCGTGTACCCCAGCTGGTCCGGACGCAGCGTGAGCGGGCAGGGGAGAAGCCGTATCGTCTCCGTCACACCCTCACGCTGGTAGGCAAGATGCCTCGCGGCAGCTTCGTCATGAATTGCGCGCAGCAGCTCGATCATGCGCGCGGTCGGAATCGCGTCGAGGGCGTGCTGCACGCGATTGGCGAGCCGAAGGCCCATCAATCCGACTTCTTCGGCAGGAGTATATGCCAAGAGCCCTCGCGGGGAGGCTGCAACGACGCGTGACCGTCAGCTTATTCTATGACACCTCAGCCGACTAGCAACCGGAGCGAACGCTGGCCGCGATAATGAAGCCAGATCAAGCCTACGCCGAGCTCGTTCGGCTCTCGCGCGAAGCGACCGTGCTCTCTTCGTGCATGGACTTGCTCGAATGGGACGAAGAAGTGAGCATGCCACGTGGCGGCGCCGAGCATCGCGCGACGCAGATGGCGCTGCTCGCGGGGCTCGTGCACGACCGCAGCAGCGATCCGCGCTTCGATGATCTGCTTTCCGCCGTCGAGGCGTCGGCACTTGTCGGCGACGCCGAGAGTCCGGCGGCGGTCAACGTGCGCGAGCTGCGACGAAGCTTCGATCGGGAGCGACGGCTGCCGCGCCGCCTCGTCGAGGAATCCGCGCGCGTCACGACCCTTGCCTCACAGCACTGGATGAGGGCACGGGAACGCAAGGAGTACAAGAGCTTCGCTCCGTGGATAGATCGGATCTTCGAACTGGCGCGCGAGGAAGCGGAGGCAGTCGGCTACGTCGAGGCGCCCTACGATGCGCTACTCGACGACTACGAGCCCGGCATAACGACGCAACAGTTGTCGGCGCTCTTTGCTCACCTGAAAGGGGCTCTTCTCCCGCTGGTGGAGTCACTGCGCGGCGAGCCGGCGCCGGCCCCGCCACATATGCTCGCGCGTGAGTTCCCGGTGGACCGGCAGCGACTTCTGTTCGAGGGGATCGCGACCGCACTCGGATTCGACTTCGAGCGTGGCCGTCTCGACGTCGGGCACCACCCCTTCTGCACATCCATCGGCCCGGGTGACGTTCGCATCGCGATTCGATACCATGCCAGGAACTTCGCTCAAGGGCTCTTCGCCTTGCTGCACGAGGTGGGGCACGCACTGTATGACCAGGGCCTCGATCCCGAACACCATGGCACGCCGATGGGAGAGGCAGCATCGCTCGGACTTCACGAATCGCAGTCGCGTCTATGGGAGAACCTCGTCGGACGCAGCCACGGATTCTGGGTGCACTTCTACCCGCAGGTGCGGAGCGCCTTTCACGAGGCGTTGCACGACATCTCGCTCGACGCATTTCGACGGGTGATCAACCATGCGGCGCCGAGCGTCGTGCGCGTGCAAGCGGACGAGCTGACGTATGATTTGCATATCCTCATCCGCTTCGAGCTGGAGCAGGCACTGCTCTCCGGCGATCTGCGTGGCGCCGATCTGCCCGGCGCATGGGCAGAGGCCTACCGGCGGTATCTCGGCGTCGCGCCGAAGAACGATCGAGAGGGCTGTCTTCAGGACGGGCACTGGTCGGAGGGCTTGATCGGGTATTTCCCGACGTACACGCTCGGCAACGTGTACGCGGCCCAGCTCTTCGCCGCCGCCGAACGCGAGCTGGGTTCCCTCGATGCGGCGTTCGCGGTCGGCGATTTCCGCACGCTTCGGGAGTGGTTGAATACGCGGGTTCACCGTCACGGGCGCCGATATTCGGTCGCCACCGCCATCCAGCGCGCGACCGGCAGCACACCCGATCCCACGGCGCTTATCCAGAGTCTCGCCCACCGCTACCCTGCCGCGAGCTGACCGCCGGGATCAACGGTTGAGTACTTGTTACTCATACGACTCATCGCGCGAGAGCCGGCTGGACTTCGGCCCGCCGCCACCGCTAGCACGCGATTCCGTAAGCGCGACGAAGGCCCACGCGACGCGCCGGATCCAGATTGCCGCGCACATCGTTGTCGCCACAAGCGTACACCCGCACGGCTCCCCGATGCTCGATCCGCCGTATGGGATCGCCGGCCGTGAGAGGGGCGACCAACTCGACGCCAGTCCCCACAATGCGATAGACGATCCACGCGGGTGCCGTCGGCAAGGCCGCGGTCGTTGGGACGAACAGTCGAAGCGGCGGGAACGTCGCCTGCTCTCCGTAGCGCAGAGCATCGACAATGCGGACCGAGTCGCTCATGGCCACGGGGCGCCACCCGCGCCGCTCGGCTGCGTTCCGGCTGTCGCCGGGCCGAACGACGACGAACGAGCTCGTGTCGCCAACGGCGAGGATGGCGGTGATGTAAAGATTGCTCATCACCGGCGGCACGTCGGGTGCTGGCGTACCGGGCACGGTGAGCGAGCCCGAATCGATGGCGATTTCAACGCCATCTGACACCACCGTCGTCAGCGCGCGGAATCGCGCGACTGGCGAGTACTGGCTCGAATCGGAGGTGACCCAGGGAGTGGCGATCGGACTGGGTGCCTGTACGGCGTGACTGCACGCCAGCACGAGGAGCGTCGAGCCAGCGACCACGGCGGTCAGTGCATCGGAGCGCTGCCACATTCGTTAGGCGCCTCGTCCTTCTGGTTGCAGCGCCACCTCGAGCGCATCGACGAATCGTTCGACGGTCGCGATCTGCGCGTTGTATCCCATGACGCCGACGCGCCACACCTTGCCCGCCAGCTCGCCAAGTCCGCCGCCCATCTCCACGCCCATGTCGAGGAGGCTCCGGCGCACGCGTCGCTCATCGACGCCCGGTGGAACGTTGACGACGTTGATCGTCGCGCAGCGGTTTGCTTCCGGTGGGAAGAGCGACAGCCCGAGGCGATCCAGACCTTGCACGAGCGCTTCGTGCGCTGTCCGATGCCGCGCCCATCGCGCCTCGAGTCCCTCCTCGAGGACGAGCCGCAGCGCCTCGTGGAATCCGTAGATCGCCGCGGTCGGCGCGGTGTGGTGGAAGGCGCGCGTGCGGCCACCACTCTTCTCGCCCCAATATTGGAAGAGCAGGGCGAGATCGAAGTACCAGGTGTGCGGTTTCTCCTTGCGGGCGCGCACCGCTTCCATCGCGGCCGGGCTGATCGTGATCGGTCCCAGTCCCGGCGGAGCGCCGATGCACTTCTGGCTGCACGACCCGGCGGCGTCGACGCCCAGCGTGTCGATCTCGATCGGCAGGCCGCCTAACGAGGTGACGCAGTCCATCGCGACGAGCGCGCCGTGGCGGTGAGCGACTTCGACAACCGGCGCGATCGGTTGACATGCGCCCGTCGTCGTCTCGACGTGGACGAAGGCGACGAGCTTCGCCGGCCGCCGCTCGAGCTCGCGCGCGATCGCCGCCGGATCGACGATCTCACCCGGCGGCGCTTCCACCGTGCGCACGTCGGCGCCGGCGCGGCGCGCCATCTCCGCGAGTCGCTGGCCGAAATACCCGATGACGGCGACCACCGCGCTGTCTCCCGGCTCGAGGAGATTCATCATGATCGTCTCGAGGCCGGCCGATCCCGTGGCGGAGATCGGGAGCGTGTGGTGATTGTGTGTCCCGTATACCGCGCGCAGCGATCCCATCGTCTGGTCCATCAGCTCGACGAAGTACGGATCGAGATGGCCGACCGGGTTCGCGCCCATTGCCGCGAGCACGCGCGGATCCGGATTGCTGGGGCCCGGGCCCATGAGCAAACGCTCAGGTGGATCGAGGCGCGGCGGCGCCGCTGATTGTGTGAGAGTCGCTTCACTCATGTCTTGACATTCCTATGTGCACGCCAGCGTTCTCGCGCATCCAACCATGAATGGGTGATTGAGACACGGACACTGCCGGACAAGGCCGGACAAGGCCGGACGAAAATCGCATCATCACTCATTTTGCAAAGCCCTTCACGTCTTTCTGTCCGGCCGTGTCCGGCTTTGTCCGGCCTTGTCCGTGTTCAATACTTATCTAGAATTGAATCTTCCATGAGCATCGAACGCAGATCCGTTCACGCAAGGCCTAATTTCTGCGCGAGCCCGATTCGCTGCAGCTTCCCCGTCGCCCCAACGGGAATCTGATCGAGAATCAGAATCTTTCTCGGTACCTTGTACGGCGCGAGGCGGGCCGATGCAAACTCTCGTAACTCCTTGTCGGTCGCCGACGTGCCTCGCCGCAGGACGATCGCCGCCGCGACGTCTTCGCCGAGCATCTCGTGCGGCATCGCGAAGGTCACGCACTGGTGCACCGCCGGGTGCTCCATGATGATCTCGTCGACCTCGCGCGGCGAGACCTTCTCCCCGCCGCGGTTGATGATCTCCTTGAGCCGCCCGGTGATGCTCACGTATCCATCGTCGTCCATCAGCCCCTGGTCCCCGGTGCGGAACCAGCCGTCGTAGAACGCCTCGGCGTTGGCCTCGGGGTTGTTCTCGTACGCCGTCATCACGTTAGGGCCCTTGATGACGATCTCGCCTGGGCGGCCGCGCGGCACCGTCGTTCCCGTTTCGTCGACGATGCGAATCTCCGGACCGCCGCTCGGCCCCACCGTCCCCGCCTTGCGCGCGCCGCCTAACGGATTGCTCGCCATCTGGTGCGTCGCCTCGGTCATCCCGTATGCCTCGAGGACCGGCACGCCGAAGACGCGCTCGAGCTCGACGATCACCGTCGGCGGAAGCGCCGACGACGACGAGCGGATGAATCGCAAGCGATTGTTCTTCACGATGTCGGCATTGCCCGGCGCGCGCAGCAGAATCGCCTGATGCATCGTCGGGACGCCGGTGTACCACGTCGGCTTCACCTCGTCCATCCAGGCGAAGAACTTGAGCGCGTTGAAACCAGGTGAGCAACAGACCTCCCCTCCGGCCGAGAGCGGTGCCGTTAGGGCGGCGATCAGGCCATGGATATGAAACAATGGCATGATCACGAGCCCGCGATCGTCAGGCGTGAGCGCCAGCGTGCGGCGAATGTTCGCCGCCGACGCGGCGATGTTCTTGTGCGCGAGGGGGACAATCTTCGGACGCGACGTCGTGCCCGACGTGTGGAGCACGAGCGCGATGTCGTCCGGCGTCGCCGCGCGCACCGGCCCCGCCTCCCCTTTCCGGTCGAACTCGAGCGAGAAGGAGCCCGCGCCGCGCTCCGGGTGCGCCACGAGCCGCGCGACCGGGACGCCCAGCTTCCGGGCGACGTCCAAAGACGGAGACTCCTTTCCCGCGCCGACGACCAGGAGCTTCGCTCCCAGGTCGGTGAGATAGAACTCGAACTCTTCGGCCCGATAGCTGGGGTTGAGCGGCGCGGCCGTCGCCGCGGAGCCGAGGCAGAGGAAGGCCGCCGCCATCTCCGGGCCGTTGTCGAGTACGATGCCGACGCGGTCGCCGGGGCCGATCCCCTGCGACGCGAGCGACCTGGTGATCTCGGCGACGAGCGCGCGCAGGCCGCGATACGAGAGCGGCTTGCCCCCCGGCGCGCTGAGCGCGGTGGCGCCGTCGGCGCCGGCCTTTAGCAAATCTGAAATAATTGCAGTCATGCCAGTTGAACGTTGTCTTTGCTCGTCGGCAACTTCGCGTGGACATCGAGCGAGAGCCTGCCGTGCTTTGCCGCAAGCTCCTGCGCGAGGAGGCTCACCAGCGCGTAGACGGCGTCGACGTGCGGCGTCGGCGTAGCCGTTAGGCGGCCGAGCTCCACCACCGCGCCGACGAGCGCCTCGATCTCCATCGGCCGGCCCGCCTCGACGTCCTGCAGCATCGACGTCTTGTGCTCGCCGACCTTCTCCGCGCCGGCGATGCGCTTGTCGATGCCGACACGAAACGTAACACCGAGCTTGTTCGCGACGGCTTCCGCCTCGCGCATCATCTCGACGCTCAGCTCCCGCGTCGCCGGAAAGCGCAACAGACCGGCGAGCGTCGCGTGCGTGAGCGCGCTGATCGGGTTGAAGCTGAGATTCCCCCAGAGCTTGAGCCAGATCTCGCTCCGGATGTCGGCGATCACCGGCGCCTTGAACCCGGCGCGCGCGAACGCTCCCGCGATCGTCTGCGCTCGCGCCGACGTCGAGCCATCCAGCTCGCCTAACGCGAAACGCCTGCCTTCGACGACGTGTACGACGCCGGGTGACGCCAGCGTCGCCGCGGGGTAGACAACCGAGCCGATGATCCGGTCGGCGTCGATGAGCCGCGCAATGGTGCCGTCGGGGTCCGCTGACTGCACCGGCGTTCCTTCGTAGGCGCCGCCGTGCTTGTGGAAGTACCACCAGGGAATCCCGTTCTGCATCGTGACGATCGCGGTTTCCGAGTGGCAGAGCGCCGCGAGATCGGCGGCGACGGCCCTCACCTGGTGCGCCTTCACCGCGAGAATCACGAAGTCCTGCGGGCCGGCGTCGCTCGTCCGCTGATGCGCCGCGGGGCGCGCGCTCACCGTGCTCCCATCTTCGCCGACGACGCGCATCCCCTCACGGCGAATCGCGTCGAGATTCGCCCCGCGCGCGATGAAGGTTACGTCCTCCCCTGCCGCGGCCAGCCATCCACCGACGTAGCCACCGATCGCTCCCGCTCCAACGACCGCGATCTTCACTTGGGCCGTCAGCCTTGCGGTCCGCGCCGGCGCAGCGGTTGTAGGACGAAGATCGCCATCAACGCCGCGACGAAGTTCATGAGCGCCGCCACGAGAAAGACGTTGCGCCATCCGGCGGCCGACGCGCCGATCACGCTGCTCAGCGGCACGACCAACGACGCGACTCCTTTCGCGACATAGAGCAATCCAGCGTTTGCCGAAGCGAACTTCCGCCCATACGCGTCGCCGCATATCGCGGGGAAGAGACTGTAGATCTCCCCGTACGCGAAGAAGACGAACGCGGTGAGCAGCACGAACAGGAGAGGATTCCCGCCAAAGTGACTCAGTAGCAGGATCGCCAACCCCTCGAGCGTGAACGCGATCATCATCGTGTGCTCGCGTCCGAGGAGATCCGACACCCAGCCGAAGAACGGCCGGCTCACGCCGTTGAGAACTCGATTCATCGACAGCGCGAAGGGCAGGGCGAGGAGCGTCACCCCGAAGATCGACACCGGCGTATCCGCGACGCCGAAGTCCCTGGCGATCGGCGTCAGCTGCGCCGTCGCGATCAACCCACCGGCGGCGGTCAATACGAACATGATAAACATGACCCAGAACGCCGGCGTCCGCAGCATCTCGAGCGGGGTGGAGTCGCGCACGCGCGCGCGCACGCGCGACGTTCCGAGCACCGGCGTGGCGCGGGAGACGAACGCCGAGTCGGGCGCTCGCAGGAACCAGCTGACGAGAAACACGACCGCGCCCTGGGCGATGCCGAACTTGAAGAACGTCATCTCGTAGCCCTGGCTCCTGATCATGTTCGCGATCGGGAACACGGTGAGCGCCGATCCCGCGCCGAAGCCCATCGCCGTTAGGCCGGCGGCCAAGCCGCGCCGGTCCGGGAACCACTTGAGCGCATTGCCGACGCACGCGCCGTACACCGCGCCGGCCCCGATCCCGCCGACCACCGCGCCGAGGTAAAGCATCGGTAGCGTGGCGGCGATCGAATTGATGACCCACGACAGGGCGACGAGAATCCCCGCCACGACGCCGACGAAACGTGGCCCGATCTTGTCGACGAGGTATCCCTCGATCGGTACGAGCCAGGTCTCGACCAGGACGAAAATCGTGAACGCGACCTGAATCGCCGACAGACTCCAGCCGCGATCGTCGTGAATCGGGTTGACGAAGAGCGTCCAACCGTACTGCAGGTTGGCGATCATCGACATGCAGATCACGCCCAGGCCCAGCTGCCACCAGCGCCCGAGACGGATTTCTCCGGCTTGTTCCGCGGAAACGGATACGGCTTCGCTCATGACTTTGGCTTTCCCAAGGTTGCGTGGCGGCCAAGCTTACTACGCAGCACGTTCTCTGGCGAGGACATGCGCTCCGCCGAATCGTCCGATGCAGGACGTGTCTGGTCGTCTTTCCGTCCGTTTCAGGATACTGTAGGTCATGCGAAAATCCATCTATGCCGTTACAGTCGCGGTCCTGGCCGCTATCTCCCCTGGTTCGGCACACTCCCAGAATACGCAGCGAATCCTCGCAGTGTTCGCGCACCCCGACGACGAACGCATCATCGGCCCGCTCCTCTCGCGCCTGGCGAGGGAGGGACGCGAGACCCACCTCGTGATCGCCACCGACGGCTCGCAAGGCACTCGTCCCTTCGCACACATTCCCGCCGGTGCGCCTCTGGCCGCGGCCCGCGCGAAGGAGGCGGCCTGCGCGGCCAACCGCCTCGGCGTAAGGCAGCTCCACATGCTCGGTCTCCCCGACGGCGGCCTGGCGTCGTTCGCGGTGCTGGGCAAGATGCGCTCGGCGGTGGCGGCGATTATCGACTCGCTCAACCCCGTGGCGATCATCACCTTCGGTCCGGAGGGAGGCACGGGGCATCCCGACCACCGCCTCGTCGGCGACGTCGTGAGCCAGATCGTCCAGGGCAGCGCGCGCTATGCGAACGTCGATCTCCTCTACGCTTCGCTCCCCTCCGAGCGCCTTCGCACCGCGCCGCGCGCGTCGCCGACGGTGAACGGCATGACGGAGGCGCTGCTCACGGTGCGCGTGCCCTTCGAGGATCGCGATCTCCTGGCGGGGCGCGAGGAGTTCGGGTGTCACCGCACCCAGTACGCGCCGGCGGAGATGGACTCGGTCAACCGCTATCTCGCGTATGCGTGGAACGGCACGGTGTGGCTGCGCCCGTGGACGGGAGCGCTGCACCACCCGGATCTGTTCGGAGGGCTCGCGTCGCGTTAGGCGGCGGGAAGGCCGACCGAGCCGTCGTTCCGCCGCCGACCTGCCCCGCGATTGCGACCATGAGTACGGCGAGACTCCCAACGGGAAACACCGCGATGCTCTCATCTGAATTCCTGAACGGCATCCGCATCGTCACGATGGCGCAGAACGTTCCCGGTCCGCTCGCCATCGCGCGGCTGGCGCAGGCCGGCGCGCGCGTGACGAAGATCGAGCCGCCGTCGGGAGATCCGATGCTTCTGCTCTCGCCGGCCTGGCACGCCGAAATGCACAGCGGCATCTCGATCGAGCGGCTGGATCTCAAGGCCGACACCGGTCGCGCTCGCCTAACGACTCTGCTGCGGGACGCCGACGTCTTCCTCACCAGTCAGCGTCCGTCGGTGCTCGCGCGGCTCGGTCTCGATCCGGATACGCTGCGCGCGCAGCATCCGCGATTGCGCACGCTGCGCATCGTCGGGAGCGTGCGCGACCCGGAGCAGCCCGGCCACGATCTCACGTATCAGGCCCAGTCCGGCCTGCTCGGCGACGGCATGCCGCGGGCACTCCTTGCCGACGTGATGACGTCGGAGCGCGCGTTTGGTTGCGTCCTCGCGCTGTTGCGACTACCACCAGGCGCGACGATGGATGTCGGTCTGGTGGAGAGTCTCGAGCCGCTGGTCGCGTCGCTCCGACACGGACTCACCACGCCAACCGGCGTCCTCGGCGGCGGCGCCTCACGATACGGTGTGTATCCAACGAAGTCGGGCTGCATCGCCGTCGCC
This sequence comes from Gemmatimonadaceae bacterium, assembly GCA_036557635.1. GTDB lineage: Bacteria > Gemmatimonadota > Gemmatimonadetes > Gemmatimonadales > Gemmatimonadaceae > AG2. The sequence continues at coordinate 7,423 of DATBHD010000073.1, read as the reverse complement.
GCGCTCGAGCCGCACTTCGCGACGCGTCTCTTCCAGCAGCTGGATTTGCCCATGGACGCGGATCCGTCTTCGCGCTTTCTCGAGAGAACCGCGTTGGAGTGGGAGGCCTGGGCGCGCGAGCGGGATCTTCCCATCGTCGCCGTAGCTACTGACTAGCAGATTTGAAACACGGACACTGCCGGACAAAGCCGGACACTACCGGACGAATGGCGTATAAACCCCTTTTAAAGGGCTGTTCGGTTTTCCTCCGGCCGTGTCCGGCTTCGTCCGGCAGTGTCCGTGCCAAGGCCGTTGATACCTGATTGAGATCCAGCGACGGGAAGCGAGCCTGAACTCCGCGTAACACCCAGGCCGGGGCCAGCGATAGAGAACTACCAATCGTTGCGGTAGCAGATGACCCTCCTGACATGAAAAGTTGACAACCTTCGAACACGGACACCGCCGGACAAAGCCGGACACTGCCGGACTTGAAACGCAAAAGAAGTTTGCAAATGCCGATGCGGTGTTCGTCCGGCTGTGTCGGTTCTTGTCCGTGTCAAGCCGTTGATGTCCGAGCGACGTCCAGACCCTGCAAGCGAGAACGGCGCCGGAGCACTCCCGCCGACACGAGCGCGATCACCAAGCCCACCGGCAGCGGCTCGATGAACGTCATCGCGACGTTGAACGCGGGATTCTTGTACATCTCCGCGAACTTCTTCAGCTCGGCCTCCCGCTTGGCGATTGCCTCCGGGCTCGCGCCGTTCGCCTTGGCCTTGTTCAGCTCATGTGCCGCGTACTTGGCGGTGAAGTCCGGCGACAGCTTGTAGTAGATCACCTCCCACGTCGCCACATAGCAGGCGCTCGAGATGACGGCGATGAGCGTCCCGATCGCGAGGCCGCGACCAAAGCTGATCGAGCCCTTGCCGATTGTGTCCCGGTACGACCGCACTCCGAAATAGATGAACAGGAAGGCGAGCACCATCGTCGTGTATCCGACGACTGCTCCGCGGTCGGTGTCCTCGAACGGGATCGTCGCGAGCATCAACAACGAGATGACGGCACCCGAGATGAGTCCGAACGTCCAAACGGCCTTCTTCATAGATCTGCGCTCCCGGCGCGAGAGAAGGTTGAATTCGCGCGGCAGCATAGCCTCGCGCCACCACTCTCGCGTCACACGAAAGGATGATTTTCGCGTTGGGCGACGAAAATCACTTTCAGGCGATCAAGCCAGCCTCCTTCGCGCGCTGAACCGCCTGTGTCCGTCGCTTGGCGTTCAACTTGCCGAACAATCGGCTCGAGTGCGTCTTCACCGTGTTCTCGCTCACGAACAGCTTCTGGGCGATCTCGCGGTTACTCAGTCCCGCGGCGATGAGCTCGAGGATCTCGTGCTCGCGCGGAGTGATCCCCAGCGCGTCGAGTCGCGCGCCGTCGACGACGAACGACTCGGACGCGCGGACGGGACTGGGCGACGCTGCCACGTCCCGCCCGCGGGTGAGCCTGAGGCCGAGCCAGATACCGCACGTCGAGAAGATGAGCGCCACCAGTCCGCCGTAGATCTCGAGCGAGTGCTCGACGACGAGGAAGCGATACTCGATGAGCTTGAGGCCGGCGATGAGCACTCCGCCGAGGAGCCCGAAGAGGAGTACTGTTTTCCGCACCTCGGAATCATGGCCCGAGGCGACGCCATTGGCGAGGGTGCGACATCGCGATCAGGCCACCGCCGCGCGAGCCTCGGCGCGCGACGGAACGATCGTCAGCTCGCTCGTTTGTGGTATCCCGCGAAGTCCGTTGAGAACCATGTTGTACTCGATCGCGCGCTCGTGGAGCTTCTCGAGCTCCGCACGCGGCGCGGAGGAAACGATCGTCGTGCGCACGTGCAGCGCCAGGTAGCAATGCCGCGCGTCCGGCGGCGCACGATATCCGCTCACCTCATCGAACTCGCCCCGCGGATCGAAGACGCCTTCGAGGACCAGCTCCACGCGCTCGAGCGGAATGCCGAAGTGCGCGGCGAACATCGGGTAGTCCGAGCCGGTACACGCGGCGGCCGCGACGAAGATCTGTTCCCACGGATACGGAGGATTGGGATCCTCGGCGAGGCACTCCGGCCGCTCGAGCCTCGGCGCCGCCCCGTACGGGTCGCTCATGCTCGAATCGAAGCGGTAGTGCGCGCGATACGTGCCGCGCATCCGATCGCCGAACCGCCCGAACGCGCCGACGATGCCATCGATGCTCTGAACCATTTCTCCGAAGACGACTGGCATGTGGATCTCCTGGTGAGTGTTTGCTCATAGGAGGGCATGTCGTCGGAAAAAGTTCGATCGCTGTCATACCGAGGCGCGAAGCGACGAGGGATCTGCGTGCGAGTTGAACCGAGCAGATTCCTCGCTGCGCTCGGAATGACAGCATCACGGATCGGGGCGCGGCAATTTCGGCGCGAGATACAATCGGATCTGCGACGTTCGCTCGTGCGGACCGAGGAGGACGAGCGCGAGTCCCGGCGGACAGTGATCCGGCGACTCCGGCGGATTCACGAAACGACTCTCGAGCACCGTCGCGCCTCCACTCGTTAGGACACGCTCCGGTGCGAGATACACTCCATCCCGCAAGTCCGTCTCGATCTCGGCGGCCAGCAGGTGGCGGCCGCGCGCCTCCTTCCCCGGCCACCCGACGAGCACGTCGGGGGAGAAGTGCGAGACGAATTCGTCGCTGTCGCCGCGGCGGACGACGCTCTCGATCGCGTCGGTCCAGAATCGCTCGCGCTCGTCCTTTCGCGCGAGGGCGTCGCGATCCAGGAGGCCGGCGCTCGCGAGCAAGGCGTCGGCCAACTTCCGCTTCACCTCGGCGAGACGACTCCGCACCGTGCCGATCGGCACGTCGAGAATCCCCGCGACTTCCTCGTATGAATCGTAGCTGCCGAAGTAGCGCAGCATCGCCGTGACGCGGAGGGCATCGGGCAGCCGCTCGAGCGCTTCCCAGATCCATTCGCGAAGCTCGAGCTGTTCGATGTGCTGCTCGGGACCAGGGCCTTCGTCGATGATGTCCGGTAATGCGTCGGTCAGGATCTCGCCACCGAGTCGGCGGCGATGCTGAAGACACGCGCGTCGCAGGATGGCGTGGAGCCACGCGCCGGCCGACGACGGATCCCGCACCGCGCCGACATACCGCATCGCGAGGAGACACGTCTCCTGCACGGCGTCCTCGGCGTCAGGCCGGTAGCCGACGAGACGAAGCGCGGCCGCGAACAACCGGGGGCGGTGGCGCTCGAGCAGAACGCCGAGCGAGGCGGCGTCGCCGCCCTGGGCGGCGAGCACGAGCTCCGCGTCGCTGGGCGACCACGATGGTTTGTGGAGCGAGGGTGGCATACCGTCATGATGCGCCGGCGCCCCGGAAAGTTCGGTCATCTTCGGGGGCCATGCATCGAGGTCAACGCCGCGGGGTCGACGTTCGCCTCGCGAAGCAGCGCCGCGAAGCGCGGACTTCGCCTCAGGACGTCGTACGTTGGATCGCCCAGCGGGATGAAGTTCACCCACATCGCACCCGTCGCCCGGGCGGACTGCTCGAGCGCGCTCAGCGCGCCGGCGCTGTCACCCAGCGCGAGACGAACCATCGCGCGCGAGACGTCCGTGAACCACGGCCGCGGCGTGCTCGATTCGAGAGTACTCAACAGCGCGTTCGCCTTCGTCGTATCCCGCAATCTGGCGAACACGTACGGCGCGTACGTCATCACGCCGACGGGCGGCGTCACCGCCATGAGTCGGCGCGCGATGTCCGGTCGTCCTCGCGCGAGATTGATCAGCGCGCCGAGATTCGTCGCCGGCAGCAGCGTCGAATCGAGCTGAATGGAGCGTTCGCTCTCGACGAGCGCGGAATCGACGTGGCCGGTGACGGAGAACGCATACGACAGCCACGCCGAGATGAGGGGTGACACCCGCTCCACCCGGCGCGCGCGCTGGAGCTGCTCGATGCCCGCGGCGTGCTGACCGCGCGAGATCAGGTAGCGCGCGTAAGTTTGACGCGCCGTCACGTTGTCCGGCTCGAGCGCGAGCGCGCGACGAAATTCGTCGTCGGATTCCTGCCAGCGTCCCTCCGATGCGTCGGCGATGCCCAGCGCGACGTGGGCGTCGGCCAGCGTGCTGTCGAGCGCGAGCGCCCGGCGCGCCGCGTAGATCGTTCGGTCCTTCACCTCGGCCGGCGGCGTCCCGACGAAGTACGGCTCGAGCTCGAGCGCCGTCGCCAGTCCCGCGTACGCGCGCGCGAAGTTCGAGTCGAGCGCGATCGCCCGCTCGAAGCTCGCCGCGCTCTGCCGCACCCCCGAGCCACGACGCTTGAGTAGCGCCTGACCCAGCAGGTAGAGATCGAGCGCCTCGCTATTCGTCGTTCCAACGGTGGATGTGCCGGCGACACGCTGGCCGACTCGCTTCGGAAATTGCGCGCGGAGCGTGTCGGCAATCGACCGAACGATGTCGTCGGTGATCGAGCCGAGGTCCTTCGCGTCGCGGACGAATGTGCCCGACCACAACTCGCCGAGCGTCGTGGAGTCGTTGAGCTGTGCCGAGATGGTTACCCGACCATGGTCCTCGCGCACCGCGCCGGTGACGAGAAGGCGCGCGCCGAGGTCGCGCTCGATGGCTCTCAGGTCGGCGAGCGAGGCGCCATCGCGTTCCTTGTATCGGAGCGCGGCACCGCGGCCGACGATCCGAATTCCCGATACCCTCGCCATGCCATTCAGCACTTCGTCGCCGATGCCGTCGCTGCGGTACTCGAGCGCGGTGTCGTGCGCGACGTTGCGAAATGGCAGGAGCGCGAACGTGAGAGGCTCCGCCGGCGGCCGATCGACGACGTACGCCGCCATCGCGACCAGGGCGATCGCGATCGCGGCGCCGCCGAGCAGCTTGCCGCGCGTCGTCCAGCGGCGCGCGTCGCGTCCTTGCGTCGTTAGGCGATCGAGACGCTCGAGCAGCTCGGGCGCGCCCGCTGGACGCTGCGCCGGATCCTTCTCGAGGCAGTGGGAGACCAGCGTCGAAAGGGCGCCAGGAACCCCGGCGCGCCGTTCGGACAACGGCACCGGCGTCTCGTTGAAGTGCGCGGCGATGACCTTGTTCACCGGTCCGACGAAGGGCGGTTGACCGGAGAGCAGCTCGTACGCGAGACAGCCGAAGGCGTAGACGTCGACGCGGTGATCCGCCGACGGATCGGCGCTCGCCTGCTCCGGCGCCATGTACGCCGGCGTGCCTAACGATACGCCTTCCGTCGTCAGCGTATCGTCTTCGGGGTCCTGGCGCGCCGCGCCGAGCGCCTTCGCGATGCCGAAGTCGGTCACCACCGCCGTGCCGCCGGAAAGGAGCACGTTGCCGGGCTTGATATCGCGATGCACGACACCGTGGGCGTGCGCGTACGCCAGCGCGCGCGCGACGTCTCGCAGAATGCTCACCGCGTCGGCGACGGGCAGCTCGCCCTCCGCCGCCAGCCGGTCGCGCAGCGAACGCCCGTCGACGAAGGGCATCGTGTAGTACGGCAGCCCCGCCGCGGTGCCGGCGGTGTGCACCGGAACGATGTTCGCCTGCTGCAGCGCCGCTGCGAGCCTGATCTCTCGCGCGAACCGCTCGACACGAATGCCCGCCGCGAGCTCCGGCGCGAGCACCTTGATCACGACCTGACGCCGGAGTCCGCGCTCCTGCGCAACGAAGACGCGCGACATGCCCCCGCCGCCGAGCTCTCGCTCCAGAACGTACGCGTCGCCGAGCGACGCCTGCACGCGCTCGCTGGTCATTTCGATCATCGGAATCGCGGGTCCCCCGCCTCCTCAGGCGGCGAGGGCAAACATGACCACCCACGACAAACGCCGCAACGGCTCTGGTTAGGTCGAGCGCCTAGGCTCCCAGTTCGCCGACCTCGGGGCTCTCGCGCCAGACGACGAGCTGCCACCGTGTCGTCGGCACGGCACGGTGAAAACGCAAGATTCCGGCGCCGCCAATCAGCCAGATGAGCAGGAAGAGCCACTCGATTCGGAAGGGCGCATTGCCGCTGACCACGGCGCTCGGCGTCACCGCGTTCCCTCCGGCCTTCGCCGGAGCACGCCCGCCAGCACGACCACCCAGAGCAGGTATGAGTAGATGCTAATCCGCTCGTAGATGCCGAGTCCTGCTGTGGGCTGCTGCGCGGCCAGCCGGCCGCTGTACGCGCCGGCGATCGCGCCGAAGACAACGAGGAGAACGACCGTGGCGAAGGAGTAGACGCGGAATCGCTTGTCGAGCGCGAGACCGGCGAGTCGCCCGCTTCGCGCAGGACGCCGATCCCGAATGCCACCGCGAGCAGATCGTAGAGGAGAAACAGCGGATCGACCAGTCCTCTCGACGGGCGAGCCGATCGCCATCAGCTCGCTCACGCCCTGGGAGACGAAGCTGTATCCCGGATAGTGCAATCCGCCGAGGAGGTCGGTCAGCACGTAGAGCACGGAGGAGGCGCCGCCGCAGCCGAGTAAGAATTTTCTCATTGATCCTCGTTAGGCGCCGATGGCGACGGAGCGCTCGCGACGTCGACGTCGATCGTCTTTCCAATCCCGCCCCATGATTCCGCCACGTCGAACAATCCCTGCCACACGTTCGCGTACGCGAGGCCGACGTCGGTGGGCGCGCTCGTGACCCTGAACCCCGCCGATGCCGCGATCCAGAAGGGAGGCGCATCGCGGCGTCCGGCTGAGGCATAGGCCGCGGCCGCGGCCGAGTGCACCGCGTCGGCGTTGTATTTCGCGCAATAGATCGCCGGGCGGTATCGGCCGTCGGCGAGCACGCCCGCGATCCACGCCGACAGGTAGTTCACGAGCGCCGGGGACACACTGGTCACGTACTCGACATCCAGAAAGATCGCGCTGCCTAACGGTACTCCTTCGCCGGCAGTTTTCGCGACCGCGTCCGCCGCCTCGGCCGCGCCCTGTGTCGCGCTGAGGAGCGAGGCGGAGCAGGTCACTGCCGTCGAGAGCGACGTCTCCACCGATCGATCGAACGCCGGACTCGCCGCCGCACGGCGCGAGAGCGCGATGACGTCGGGGATCTGCGCCCAATCCTGCTGGCCGACATACAGGACCGCCGTCCCCCAGCCCATCGCCGATACCTTCGCGAACTGCCCCATCCACGTCGTGTCGCGGTGACAGGGTGCGGTGAGATAGTAGCCAACCCAGTGGTAGGGCGACGCCGGAAAGCGCCACGCGGCGAGGGTCGCGTCGCCCGGGTAGGCGCCGATGTCGAATCCGGGGAAGCCGGCGAAAGTCGGCGGGAATGCCGGCCCGGTGGGGGTGTGCTTGTCGTGACACGCGACGCTGGACGCGACGAGGACGGCGGCTGCTGCTAACGACTTGAACGACATGACTCCTGTTCGCCCGTCTCGGGTTCCTCGGCGTCCTCCGCGGTCAAGCTATGGGAGCTTTCACGTCCCCGGAAGCGCCGCA
>DATBHD010000072.1:0-7516 GCA_036557635.1 Gemmatimonadaceae bacterium | reverse complement strand
AGTACTCGAAGCAGGTCGCGACGTCAGCGATGTCAAATTCTGACTCTACTATCGGCTTGCCGTTATTCAGCGTTTCGAGTTCCGCCCATTCTGCGGCGTGATCGCGCACGACTTGCGCCAGACGGAAGAGAATGCGTCCCCGTTCTTGGGCGGAGACGTCCTTCCACGGTCCGGCGTCGAAGGCGCGCCGTGCGGCGGTGACGGCGAGATCGACGTCGGCCGCGTCGCCGTTCGGCGTTCGAGCGATGAGCGCTTCAGTTGCCGGGTTGATGACGTCGATCCAGCGATGCGAGGCGGAGTCGCGGAGCTCGCCGTCGATGTAATGTGGATAGATGCGAACGTTCGAGGACATGATTCTAGGTGCTAGGCGCTAGGCGCTAGCAACAGCGCCTAGTCTTCATTCTTCGGCTTGAGCACCAATTTCTGCACCCGCCAGTTGAGTAGCTCTGCGACGTACAACTCGTTCTCGCTTGGACACGCGATCTGGTGGATCCACCCGAACTGCTTGACTTCTTTCCCAGCGTCGCCGAGTACTCCGACGACTTTGCCGTCGAGCGTGAGCTTGTAGATGCGGCCCGGCACCGCGTCCGCGCTGTAGAGGTATTGCGTCGGCCCCGGCGTGATGCAGATCGCCCACGGCGCGCCCGAGACTGCGAGTGAGTTCGGGCCCGGCGCGCCACCGGCCATGATGTTCACGTCCTTCGTGTAGGGCACGTCGATCGTGAACATTCGCAGGAACTTTCCGTCAGGATCGAATACCTGAATCCGGCGGTTCGATCGATCCGCGACGTAGATGTTCCCCTTTGCGTCGCTCGCGATCGAATGCAGGAGGTTGAATTGCCCGGTATCGCGACCGTAGTCACCCCACGTTTTCACCCATCGACCATTCTTGTCGATTTTCACGACGCGAGAGTTGTTGTAACCATCCGCGACGAAGATGTTGCCGCTCAAATCGAACGCGACGTCGGTCGGACGATTGAATGTCCCCCACCCCGGGCGTGGACGCTCGCCGCGCGCCGTCGGCGGGGGTTCCGCTTCCACCGCCTCGGCGCGACGGCCCAGAACCATCAACACGCGTCCGGCCTGATTGAACTTCATGATCATATTCGTGCCTTCGTCGGTCGCCCACAGATTGCCGTCGCGGTCGATGCGCACCGTGTGCGCGAAGGCGAACCCGTAGAGATCCTTGCCGATCTCTCGCAGGAACGTTCCGTCTGGGCCGAACTCGAACAGCTGCGAGGAGCTCTGGCCGTGGACCGTGCTGCGCGTGCCGGTGCGGCTAAAGACATAGAAGTGTTTGCGCGCATCGGTCACGATGCCGGCGACTTCACCGAAGTAGACACCGGCCGGCAGCTTGAGAAAATCGACGCTCGCGTCGAATGGAATCTCACGAACGGGGGGCTGTTGCGCCGCGGCGAGGCTGGACGTGAGAGCGAAAACACCGACGAGGAAGACACGATTCATGGCGAAGCCCTCGAGTGCGCGTGATGACGCTACCGGATTCAGCATTCTTCCGGACCCAACTTACGGCGGACCTGTCTGCCCACGAAAGGCGCGACGCGAGTGAGTCTGGACGCGTGCAGCGGGCTCGCGGTGGCGCGCGGCAGTAAAGTTGGCGAAGTAGGAAAGGACCTATAGGGTCCAAGTGCCGAGGGTGTAATGCATGAACAGCCCGACGGCAGCAATGACGCACAGAACGGCGAGCAGTACGGAAATCCCGCGAACGAGGCGCCAACACGCCGTCGCGAGTCGCGAGCGATCGACTTCATTTGCGTGGAGCTCGCGATCGCCGATCCCCCACGAGCCGAATGCCGATAGGAACGCGGGTATGAGAATCACTGGCCACCAACTCGGCGGCGCTGCTTCTCGTGACGCACCCCATGCGAGGGCAAGGATGACCGGGACGATGAGCGCCGCGAGTGCGGCCAGCTGCAGGTCCGTTGCCTTGCGAGAATAGTCACGCCAAATCTGGTCGATTCCGCGACCGGCGTCGCTCACGCGTTGCCTCCGGGACGTCGCTTAGATAAGAATTTATCCTCTGGGAGAATTATTTGTCTTTCCGCCCGGCGTCAAGAGCCGGCGGCGTTTCCAGCGCTCCGTCTGCACGCACGAAGGATTACGCTTGCATGTGGGAAGCGCTACTCGCTTCGGAGCGCGGTCACAGGATCGACCGTCGCCGCGCGTCGTGCGGGCAGCAGCGTCGCAATCGAGGCAACGACCAACACCACGGCCGCAATGACGACACCCACGAGTAGCACGTTGGGACTCTGCGAGGTCGCGACCTGCGCACTGCGGTTGTCAAGAACCTTGGTCGCGATGAGACTCAGCGGCAATCCGAGCAACAGTCCTGCAATGCCGAGCTTCACTCCCTTTATATAAAAGAATTGGACGACCTGTAGTGCTTGCGCACCGAGAGCCATGCGCACGCCGATCTCGCGCCGCCGCTGCGCGACCGAAAGCGCGACGACGCCGTACAAGCCGAGCGACGCGAGCACCAGCACGATCACGCCGCTCGTGGTCGCGCCGGCCTGAATCAATCGCATCTCCTTCGCATTTCTCGCGTCAATCTCGGCGAGCGTCGAGACCGATTCGATTGGCGTCACTGGTAACTCTTCTCGGACGACACGCCGGACTGCTGCAGTGACGGCCGATGCTTGACCGACCGTGCGGATCAAATAGCGAGACGGCCACCACGCGGGCGCTGGCCGAAACACGCGCGCATGATCTCCACCCTTGGACAGGTACCGCGTGTCGAAGACGCCGGTCACGGTGAAGACTCGATTCACTCCAATGCCGGCCGACGTCTGGATGAAACGACGTCCGATCGGGTCGACGTTGCCCCACAGTTGGCGCGCGAGATCGCTGCTTATGATCATGATTCCACTCGTGTCGGCTGGTGGCTTGTCGTTGCCGCGCACGAGCGGTGCGTCGAGCATGGTGAAGTAGCCGGGTCTTACGAGCTGCATGTCGACTTGCACGGGACTGCTCGCCTGCGGTAAGAGCCCTCGATCGTCCGGATGGACAGATAACGTCGCGAGTCGAAGTGGATCGGCGTCCGGGACTGCTTGCACGACTCCGGGCAACTCGCTGAGCCGGCGCTCGACGCGTTGCAGCGCGGTCGACTTCTCCGCGTCCGTGCCCGGCACGGAGCCGATCGAGAGTCGAAGGACACGCTCGGAAACTCCGTTGGGCAACATGGGCGGGACGTTCAACAGCACCGTCCCAACGAGTCCTCCAACCAATACGAGCAGCGGTTGCGTGAACATCACTTGCGCGATGACGAATGCGTGCTGGAGGCGCGAGCGCGGGGTCGCTCCCATCGCGTCGCCCTTGAGTGTTTCCGCAACACCGCTCCGTGTCGCGTGAAGCGCTGGTGTCAACCCAAAGAGCACGCCGGTGCCGAGTGCCACACCCATGGTGAATCCGACGACCAGGTAGTCGGGTACCAACCACGCCGCGTCCGGCTCTCGCTTCGCCACTGCGGTAACGATCGTCCAATAGAGCAGAAGCCCCACTGCGCCCCCCGCGAGCGCCAGCAAGGCATTCTCAGTGACCAGCTGTCGAATCACTCGTCCGCGCGAGGCGCCGAGTGACAAACGGATCGCTATCTCTTGGCGGCGGATCACACCGGCGCTGACGACGAGACCGCTCACGTTCGTACATGCAACCAGAAGCACGAGTGTGGTAATGATGCCCATGATCGTGCTGATCATCGCCATGTCATTCGACGTCACGTCGGTTATTCCACGAAGCGGAACGACGTCGGCGTCGTAGACCCTGGCGCCAACGGCGCTGGTCGGCTTGGACCACGCCATGCGAGCCAAAGCCCGGTTGGCGACGACACGCACCCTCGCCGTTGCTTCCACGGGCGACACGCCTTGCCGAAGTACACCGACGGCATCGAATAGCGTCGAGTCCACACTCGACAACGCGAGGATGCTCGCGTTGTTCGCGCGACCTCCGCCCACGATCGTTGCCCGCGCCGAGAGAGGCATCCAGAGCACACGGCGTCCGTCGGTGTGTGTCGGACCGGCGAAAAGTGGCGGCGCGACCCCGACGACGTGAACGACGACGCCGTTCACCATGACCGTGCGGTTCGCGAGATCGTCCGCGCGGTCGAATGCGTCCTCCCACATTGCGTAAGAGATCACAGCGACGAGTTGCGGGGCCGGCGTTCCGCGCGGGAGCCCCGCGCCGTGCGTCGGGCGCACATCGAGCACGGAGAAGTAGCCGTCGGTGACAAACTGCGCGCGCCCTTTCTCGCCTTCCAGCGACCCGGGTGCGTCGACGACCACGTCACTTATCGACCATCCAGCAACGGACGAGAAGGTGTTCGGCAACCCTGCGATCTCGCGGAGCTCAGGATATGAGAATCCTAGTGGCCACCAATTGGGCTGTTCCTTCGGTCGCCACATGCCCCGCAGCCGTACGAGCTCGACGTCGCTCGACATGCCGGGGGCCAACCGCCGACTGAACCCACGGAGTACCGTAAGCTCGAAGGCGTGCGCCCCAATGCCGAGGGCGAGCACGAGAACGATGGTTGCCGAGAAGAATGGTTTGCGGGCGAACGTTCGCAGGGCAAAACGAATGTCAGCCTTAACAGAGTCTATCCAGCGCGTGCGCCACGCGTCGCGCGCGTGTTCTTGATGGAGGCCGATGTTGCCGAATTCGCGCCGTGCGACGAGGCGCGCCGTTTCATCGCTCATTCCATCCGCGACAAGAGCCTCGATTCGGCGGTCGAGATGCGTTTGCATCTCGGCCTGCATCTCGCGCTCGAGTGCAGAAGGTCGAAGCAGGGCGCGCAACCGGAATCGGATGCGGTCGAGCATGGCGTCGGCCCACCCCGGTGGAGTGGGGCCAATGTGGCGACGTTCCACTAGACTGTCAAGTGGAGACGTCGACGGCGCGTCGAGAGGGCAAAGCGTGGCGGCAAGTCCCTGAGGTGACGAAATCCCGGTACCGCCTTCCAGCGGACCGGGATTTTGCGTTTCGTCTTCGCACACTTGAAAGCGCGGACCCGCTGAACCCCGGTAGCGTGAAAACTCGGCGCTCCTACTGACAGGAACACCACCATTCTGTGCCGGCCGACATCTTTCCGATGCGCGGAATAGCGGCCCAGACCGGACACGCGCCGACCGATGGGTGAATTGCGCGCATCCTCGACTATTGACACCATTATAGTACTACTACTAGACTACAACCCGACCACTATGGAGCCGAGGTGCTCGATGCGAGTCGGTGATTTCGGTGTCGAGGTGTTGGCCGTGCAGGGCGACGACATTCGCGAGCTCGACACGGGACATGTTCTGGCCAGGCCCGGCGCGGTGTACACGCTGCGATTGCGAAACTTCGGTCCGCTCCGTTGTGTCGCGAAGGTCGAGATCGACGGGAAGCCGGTCACCGCAGGCGGGCTGGTGCTCAACGCATACAGCGTCGTCACGCTCGAGCGGCCCGTCGATGAATTCGAGAATGGGCGCTTCACCGTCGTCGCCGAGGGGAACGAACGCGTCTTTGGACCAGATGGTGGGCGCGACAACGAAGACCTCGGTCTGATCGAAGCGCGCTTTCGTCGCGAGCTACCCGACACTTCGCGGCCGACGAGCCCGCGACCGCTCCCGGAAACGCCGAGCGTTCCCTTTCCGTTGACCACGGGACCGGGTCGGCCGATGGCGCCGTCCGAATGGTCACCGCCGGGGTTGCGCTCGTCCGCACCCGAGCCGCCGCATACGGACGTGTCGGCGATCGCGCGCTCGTACACGCGCGGTCTCCCCGCGTCGGCGCCGCCATCAGAACTTGTTGAACGTGCCGCGGGGACTGGACTCACCGGTCGCTCGAATCAGCGCTTCGAACCCGTATTCGTCGGAACGCTCGAGCAGGAGACCACGGTGCTACAGTTGCGACTCGTTATCGGCACGGATGAGGCGTTCTCCGCCGCGCGCCCGCTTCATCAAACCACCAACACGCCCGCGCGTCCCGCGGCGCGTCCGTAGGACCCAAACGTGGCACGATCGAACCTGCGAGCAGCGACGACCAACACGGCGAACGTGGTCGATCCGCGCGTCGCGCCTGTGCTGCTCGAGCTCGAGCGGTGGCGTGCGCGCGCCGTTCCGGATCCGGCGCCACCGCTCGACGCGGAGGACATCGCGCGTCTCGTGCGTGATTGCTTCGCGTCGTTAGGCATCGATCCCGCGGCCGCCGAGAGTTTCACGGTGAACACGGTGCACTATTATCGTCGTAAGGATATTCTCGACGAGCCTGACGGGCGTACCTCTGCCGCGCGGTATGGGGTGCGCCACGTCTGGCAAGCGGCCGGCGCTCGGCTCGCCGGCTTTCTCGGGCTCGTGACGCTGGCTGAAGCGCGCGACGAGATGCGCGGGTCTGACGAGAGCACGTTGATTCGATTCGTCGCCGCCCGTGTCGCGGACGCGCGGGGACGTCAGGCAGTGCGCAGTGCGCCGTCAGAGGCGCGGCCACTTCGCGCTGCGAGCACGGCGTCACCGGCGCTCATCGTCGACGCGCCTTCGCCCATCCCCGCGACGGTCATTTCGCTCGGCGGCAATGCCATGTGTCTTCTTCCCGCGGCACACGCCGCGTTGCGTTCTCCGGCGGCGGCGCGTTCGCTCGTCGACGCGCTGGCCGCTGCACTCGGTCTGGAATCCTGAGGTAGCCAATGTCGCAACTGACAATCCCGTACGTGATCGAACGCTCGCCTCGCGGTGAGCGGAGCTACGATCTCTTTTCGCGACTTCTCATGGACCGCATTCTGTTCCTGGGGAGTGAGATCAACGACGGCGTCGCGAATCTGATCATCGCGCAACTGCTCTTTCTCGAAGCCGATGCGCCTGGGCGCGAGATTCAGCTTTACATCAATTCGCCGGGCGGCAGCGTGCAGTCAGGTCTCGCGATCTATGACACGATGCAACACATCACGGCGCCCGTGGCGACGACGTGTGTGGGCATGGCGGCGAGCATGGGTGCGTTTCTTCTCGCGGCTGGCGCGCCGGGAAAGCGCTCAGCGCTGCCGCATGCGAGAATCATGATGCATCAGCCATGGTCGACCGGGACCAAGGGGTCGGCGGCGGACATCGAGATCGCCGCGCGAGAGATCGTGTATCTCCGCGGCCGGATGTTCGAGATCCTCGGCAAGCTCACGCATCAGCCGCTCGAGCGCATCGAGCGCGAGTTCGATCGCGATCGGTACATGTCCTCGGACGAGGCGCGGCGGTTCGGCATGATCGATCGGGTCGTCGAGCGGCGCGAAGAGGCCGTTGCGACACCAGAACCGGTGGCGGCCGCGGCGGACTAATCGAGCGGTGGAACGGATGAGCGGTGGAACGGATGAGCGGTGGAACGGATGACGGTGGAACGGATGAGCGGTGGAACGGATGAGCGGTGGAACAGATGAGCGCTAAACCGAAGTTCCAATTAGACAATTCAATGTAAGTATCGGCCTTGGCACGACTTGAGGCGTGAGGGTGGGTGCAGGCTACTGGGTACAGACCCTACGGGCGCACGT
>DATBHD010000071.1:0-5882 GCA_036557635.1 Gemmatimonadaceae bacterium | reverse complement strand
CGAGACCGACAAAGGGGATACGGATTCTACGGATGACGCGGATCAAACGGATCGCGCCGTGGACGTGACGCCGCTGCTCGCCATGCACGTCGATGATTCTTTGTGAACGGCCCCGGGATGCGTTGTCGTCGCTTCGGTGTCGATCGTTCCAATCGGTGTCCTGTCAACAAACACAACTGCTCCGGGGCGTGGCGAGAGGAGGCGTACCTTTTTGCGGAGCGATCCGTTTGATCCGTTTGATCCGTTTGATCCGTTTGATCCGTGTCATCCGTGAAATCCGTATCACCCTTGCTCTTCTTCGAGGAGTTGGTGCGTTAAGCGGAATCGCGCTTTAGTCCGTTTGCCAGGGGACAGACCAATGGTAGTCACTGCGATCACTGTCTCACCGCGCCGCACGGGCCGCTTCGACATTGCTGTCGACGGGGCGCACGCGGCGACGTTGTCACTCGAGGCGATCGAGCGGTTGAAGCTCGCGGTCGGCACCTCGATTGACGCGCGTCTCGAAGCGGCGCTCGCTCGCGAGACGGGGATCGTCGCGACCTACGACCGCGCGCTGAACATGATCGCGCTCCGCGCGCGCGCGTCCGCGGAGCTCCGGCGATCGCTCGTTCGAAAGGGTGAGCCGGCGGACTTCGTCGACGTCGCCATCGAGCGACTCGTGAGGGCGGGCTTCCTCGACGACGCCAGCTTTGCCAGGCAGTTCACGCGCTCCAAGGCCGTTGGGGCCGGACTCTCGCGACGACGCTTGCGGCAAGAGCTCGCGCGCCGCGGCATCGCGCGCGACGTCGCCGAGGCGTCGATCGACCAGGTCTTCGATGAGGAAAAGATCGACGAGCAGAGCACTCTCGAGCTCGTGGCGCGCAAGAAAATGCAATCGCTCGCGCGTCTCGATGTCACGGTGCAGCGCCGACGCCTCTATGCATTTCTCGTTCGGCGTGGTTATGATCTCGACGACATCGCGCGCACGCTTCAGACCGTGAAAGCAACAGCGCATACAGGGGAAGACGGGCGGGAGCGACCGCGAAACGCGAGCGACTCCGAATAAGCTTCTCGCAAGCGCCAGCGAGCGAATGCTGAGGTGGAACGGAGGAGCGTCGCGAGCGTATGCTCGCCGGCTCTCCTATATTCCGCCTCATGCACGCAGCCGAGATCCGCCTCAGATTTCTGGAGTACTTCCGCCGCGCTGGACACGCCATTCGGCCGAGCTCTTCGCTCGTGCCGAGCGACGATCCGACCCTGCTGTTTACGAACGCGGGGATGGTGCAGTTCAAGAAGATCTTTCTCGGACTCGAGGAGCCCGACTTCGGGCGCCGAGCGACGACGTCGCAGAAGTGCGTGCGCGCGGGCGGCAAGCATAACGATCTCGAGCAGGTGGGCCACACGGCCCGGCATCACACCTTCTTCGAGATGCTCGGCAACTTCTCCTTCGGCGACTACTTCAAGCGGGACGCGATTGCGTTCGCGTGGGAGTTCGTCACGAACGAGCTCGTGCTCGATCCGTCGCAGATACGCGTCTCGGTACACCACGCGGACGACGAAGCACGCGGGCTCTGGCGAGAGATCGCGGGCCTTTCGGACAGCCGCATCTACGGCCTGAGCGACAAGGACAACTTCTGGCAGATGGCGGACACCGGTCCGTGCGGTCCGTGTTCGGAGATCTACGTCGACCTCGCGCACCTGGCGAACGATTGGCGCTATCCGCCAGGCGCACACGGCGAGTGGACCGAAGAGCATGATGAGTATTCACTCGAGGCGTTCGTCGAGGGCGCCGAGGCGGGACGGTTCCTCGAGATCTGGAACCTCGTTTTCATGCAGTACGACCGGCAGTCGGACGGCACGCTCGTGCCGTTGCCCAAGCCCTCGGTCGATACAGGTGCGGGGCTCGAGCGAATTGCCGCCGCGCTCCAGGGTGTAACGAGCAACTATCACACCGATCTCTTTTCGCCGCTGCTCCGAAAGGTCGAGGAGATCGTCGGCATCTCGTATTGGGGACGCGAGAGCGAGGAGCCGCGGTCGGGATTGCGCGTGCGTGGCGCGCGCGCGGGCTCGGACGTGATCTCGAGCGCGGTGTCGCCCGCGTCGTTTCGTGTATTGGCCGATCACGCGCGAGCGGTCGCTTTTCTACTGGCCGACGGTGTATTCCCATCCAATGAGGGACGGGGGTACGTGCTGCGCCGCATCCTGCGTCGCGCGGTGCGCCACGCATGGCTGCTCGGACGGCAGGAGCCCACGCTCGTGGACGTCGTCGAAACAGTCATCGAGTCGATGCACGAGGTTTACCCGGAGCTGAAGACACGGGCGAAGCACATCCTGGATACGACGCGCGTCGAAGAGCAGGGATTTCTCACGACGATCGAGGGCGGTCTCTCTCGATTCGAGCAGATCGCACCGGTGCTCACGGCGGAGGGGAGTCCGGATTTGCGAGGCACGGTCAGCGGCGAGGATGCCTTCCGTCTCTACGACACCTTCGGCTTCCCGATCGACCTGACGGAATTGATGGCGCGCGAGCGCGGGTACACCGTCGACATCGCTGGCTTCGAGGCGGCGCTGCAAGGTCAGCGCAAGCGATCACAGGATGAGCGAAAGGCCAAGAAGATTTCAGTCGGCACCGACACCTTGGCCGATTGGAGTCAGTGGGAGCTGCCGCCGGGAGAGCAATCTGCCGAAGGCGCATTTGTCGGCTACGACACCGTCGAGATCGAAACCCAGGTCACCGCGGTGCGCCATCTGCCCGACGGACGCGTCGCGGTGCTGCTCCGTGAGTCGCCGTTCTACGCCGAGTCCGGAGGACAGATCTCGGATCGCGGAGAGATCCTCGGCGACGGCTGGCGCGTCGAGGTGGACGACGTACGCAAGATCGACGGCCGCCCCGGCGCCGTCGGCCCGCTGTCCGGGACCTTTCATTTCGGGCGCGTCACGGCGCGCGTCCCGAGCGCCCGTCGCCGCGAGACCGAACGCAATCACACCGCGACGCACCTCCTGCACGCCGCCCTTCGCCAGGTGCTCGGCGAAGCCGTCCATCAGGCGGGGTCGCTGGTGGCGCCGGAGCGTCTGCGATTCGACTTTACTCACCATGGCCCGGTGAAGCGCGCACGCCTCGAAGAGATCGAGGCGATCGTGAATCGCGAGATCTGGCAGGCGGTTCCCGTCACCACGGACGAGATGGCGTATCAGGAAGCGCGCGACGCCGGCGCGATGGCGCTCTTTGGCGAGAAATACGGAGACGTCGTTCGGGTCGTTAGGATTCCGGGCTTCTCGATGGAGCTCTGTGGCGGAACGCATGTGCGGAATACGGCGCAGATCGGGTTCTTCAAGATCGTCAGCGAGACGGGCGTCGCCGCCGGCGTTAGGCGCATCGAGGCCGTGACCGGACCGGGCGCGTACGAGTTCGTTCGCGGCGAGGAGCGTTTGCTCCATCGCATCGCCGATTCGCTCCGCGTGCCGGCGGATCAGATCGATCGCCGCGTCACGCAGCTCCTCGAGGAGCGGCGCGGGCTCGAGCGTCGCCTCGAAGAGGCAATGCGCGGCGGAGGCGATCAGCTGCAGTCGCTGTTGGAGAAGTCGGTCTCGGTCGGCACGAATGGCGTGCGGTATGTCTCCGGTACCGTGCGGGCGAGCGACGTGAAGGAGCTGCAGGTCTTCGGCGACGCTTTGCGTGAGCGCATCGGCAGCGGCGTCGGCGTCGTCGGTAGCAAGTTCTCGGATGGGAAGGGCGGGCTGATCGTCATCGTCAGCGATGATCTCCGTGAGCGGGGCATTCGCGCCGACACGTTGATCAAGGAGATCGCGGCCGCGGCGGGTGGTCGCGGCGGCGGCAAGGCGCACATGGCGCAGGCCGGTCTTCCCGACGCCGACCGCTTCGAGGAGGCAGCTCAGCGCGGCTTGGAGCTGGTAGGCGCCGCGCTGTCCGACGGCTGATGACCGTGCTCGCCTGGCTGCAATCACGCACGCCGGCGCCGCCGGCCGAGCTGATGGCGCGCGTCGTCGAAGCGTTAGGCGAGCGCGCTACCGCGGATGCTTCGCGGGCGTCGTCGGCGTGCCTGGACGCGGCCGCCGCGCTGCTCTCGCGGCTGCTCGAGCCCGAGGCGATCGGCCGCGACCGCGCCATCGAGCTGCTCGCGGCCGACGCGCTGGTGACGTACGCCTTCGAATCGGCGGCGGTGGACGTCGAGGGTGTCGATGAACGCGCCGAGGTGGCGATGTTGCGGCTCGCGGATCTCGCCGCACCGCGCGGGCAGCGGACTGGCTGATCGATGATCGACATCCACACGCATCTGCTTCCCGGTGTCGACGACGGCTCGCCCTCGATCGACGTCTCGATCCCGATCCTCCAGCGCTTCGCCGCCGACGGTGTACAGATCGTGGTCTGCACGCCGCACCTGGACGCCTCGAGGAGCGATCGAGCGCCGCACGAGAGGCACTCCGAGATTCTGTCCGGCTTGCGGGCGCGGGCCGCCGTGAGCCCCGAGCTACGCCTGGGCTGGGAAATCATGCTCGATCGGCCGGGCGTCGACCTCCGTGACAAACGGTTTTCGCTCGGCGGCTCGAGCGCGGTACTCGTCGAGTTTCCGCGCATGATGGTCCCGCCTAACGCCGCGGACGAGCTGTTCCGCCTGCGGATGAGCGGCGTCGTTCCGGTGCTCGCGCATCCGGAGCGCTACTGGGGGTGCACGGTGGACCACGTCGAAGCGTGGCGGCGGGTCGGCGCGGTGATACAGATGGACGTCGCCGGCATGTTCGCGACCGGTCCCCAGGGCGCGCTCGCGACCTCGCTCCTCGAGCGCGGCCTGGTCGATCTCCTGGCGAGCGACACGCATGGCGACGCCCGCTCGCTGTTCCCGGCGCAGCGCTGGCTCCTGGAACTTGGCCTCGACGATGTCGCCGATCTCTTGACGCGTCGCAACGCCGCGCATTTGTTGGCGAGCGAATCGCTGGAGCCCGTGCCGCCGGTCGAGCGCCGGCGGGGAATGCTCGGACGACTCAAGGAGCTGTTGCTGGGGAGCCGCTAGCGCGCCTAACGCTGACCGCTCGCATCGATCCAACCTCACCGACCCGACCCCACAGCCCTCACGACCGTTGACGCCCCCACCGACAGCTGGAGCGCGATTCACGAGCGCGCTGCGCGATCTTGCCGCACTCGCCAACCGCGTAGCCGATGAGCTCGGACCTCAGCTCGACGTCGCGCTCGGCCTCGTGGAGGACACCGTCCGCGCCGGTGGGACGCTGTTCTTCTGCGGCAACGGCGGCAGTGCCGCCGACGCGCAACACCTCGCCACCGAGTACGTCGTCCGCTACATGCGGAATCGGCGCGCCTACCCCGCGATCGCGCTGACGACCGATTCGTCATTGCTCACCGCGGCCGCCAACGATCTCGGCTTCGAGCACGTGTTCGCGCGCCAGGTCGAAGCCCTCGCGAAGCCGGGCGACCTGCTGATCATTCACTCGACGAGCGGCGCGTCACCGAACGTGTTGCGGGCGGCGGAGGCAGCGCGGGCGCGCGCGATTCCCGTCCTCGCGTTCAGCGCCCGCGACGGCGGCGCGCTGCGCGCGCTCGCCGACCATGCGGTGATCATTCCCACCGAGCGCACCGATCGCGCGCAAGAGCTGCATCTCTGCATCGAGCACATCATCTGCGAACTCGTGGAGCAAATGCTGTGAATTCCCTTCGCGGCAAGCGAGCGCTCGTAACGGGCGGCTCGCGAGGCATCGGCGCGGCGACGGCGCTGCTCTTCGCCGAGTACGGCGTGGACGTCGCCATCGGCTATCGATCGCGCAAGGAGGATGCGGCGCGCATCGTCGAACAGGCGCAAGCCGCCGGCGTGCGGGCATTCGCATACGCTCAGGACATCGGCTCGCGCGAGGGATCGGAGTCGTTGGTCAGA
>DATBHD010000070.1:0-5052 GCA_036557635.1 Gemmatimonadaceae bacterium | reverse complement strand
TCGTCGGCGTGATGCCGCGGGGACTCGACTATCCGCAAGGCGTGGATTTTTGGACGCCGGTCGTTCCAAACTCGCGACCCCTCGGTGATCAGCCGATCTACGCGGAGCTCAACGCGATTGGGCGTCTCCGCGCCGGAGTCTCGGTAGCCCAGGCGCAGCAGGAGCTGACACGATTCTTCGCGACGACAAAGGCATCGTCTTGGGGCGTACGCGGAGTCGCTCGCGCATTCACGGAGGACGTCGTCGGTGACGCGGGACGTGCCGTGCTCGCCTTCGCTGTTGCCGCGGGACTGCTGCTTCTCATCACCTGCACCAACGTCGCCAACCTCCTTCTCGTGCGCGGTCTCTCTCGCACGCGCGAGCTTGCGCTGCGCACTGCGCTCGGCGCGAGTCGCAGCCGCATCGTCGGGCAGCTCCTCGTCGAAAGTGTGCTCCTGGCGGCCGCGGGTGGTCTCATCGGTGCGCTATTCGCCGCGGCGGCGATGCGTGGTTTCATCGCGTTCGCGCCCGCCGGCACTCCGCGCCTCGACGAGATTCGCGTGACGAGCCGGATCATTACCGGCGCGATCGCGCTCACGACTGCGGCAACGCTGCTCTTCGCCGTCGTTCCGACACTGATGTCGTCGCGCATCGACTTGGAGGGCACACTGCGCGCTGGCGCACGGCAGAGCAGCGCCAGCCGCGGTTCACGGTTCGCGACGCACGTGCTCGTCGTCGGCCAGATGACGCTGGCGCTCGTCGTGTTATCGGCCGCGGGACTGCTTACGAGGACTCTCATCGCGCTGGAACGCGTGCCTGTCGCGTTTGATCCCGCACGACTCGTTGTCGCCGAGCTGGCGCTCCCGCGCGAGCGCATGGGCGACGTCGCGCTGATCGAGCAGCTCGTGCCTCGGCTGGAGACGTTGCCGGGCGTGCGCTCGGTTACGCCCGTGCTCACTCCGCCGCTCGCGTCGGTTGGTGGCATCTTGGGCCGGATTCCCGCCGAAGGTCAGACGGCAGCCGACATCGCTCAAAATCCCGCGGTCACGTACGAGCTCGCAACGCCGCGGTATTTCGCCACGTTTGGTATTCGTCTTGTCGAGGGACGCGTCTTCACCAGCGCGGACCGTGAGGGCACGTCGCCAGTCGTTATTGTCAGCGCGTCGCTGGCGCGCCACTACTGGCCTGACGCGAGCCCGATCGGGAAGCGACTCGTCGAAGGGAAGGCTGGCTTCCTCACGGTCGTCGGCGTCGTCGAGGACACGCACTACCGCGACTTGCGCAACCCCCGACCGAGCGTCTATCTCCCGCTTCGTCAGTCGCCGTTTCCAGGATTTGTTCCGACGACGCTCGTCATCGTGACTGACGCGCACGCAGCGAACCTGGTGCCCGCACTCCGACAGACGATCGCCAGCACGGCGCCTGGTGTGACCCTCGTCAGCGCGGTGCCATTCGAGACCTTCGTCGCGAGTGAGCTGGCGCAGCCGCGACTGAACGCGCTGCTGCTCGCGCTGTTCGCCGGGGCGGCGCTGACGCTTGCGGCAGTGGGGCTGTTCAGCGTTGTCGCGACCAGTGTGCGGCAACGGACGCGGGAGCTCGCTGTGCGTGTCGCGCTCGGGGCAACGCCCGCCGACCTCCGGCGAGCGGTCCTCACGCAGGGACTCTCGCTCGCGGCTGCGGGCGCCGCGTTCGGGATTCTGGCCTCGCTCGCAACGATGCGTGCGCTCGGATCACTCCTGTTCGGCGTCCAGCCCGTTGACTTGCCAACGTTTACTGCGGTGTGCGTGCTGCTCCTCGGCGTCGCGCTCCTCGCAGCGCTCGTTCCGGCTCGTCACGCACAACGCACCGATCCCACGCTGGCGCTTCGGGCCGAGTGACTGATTAGAGTTTCTGAACGAGGCGATGTTCGGCGTGCCGCCTCCGACCGGGGGCAGCCAGATGATTGGAACGACGTCGCCGCACGCGAGCGGTTCCGCGTATCGCTTGGACAGGACGCGCGACCGCATTGGGCGGTCGCATCTTGACGCTCATATCGTTTATCGATATTATCGACAAACGATATCTCGTCCTTCTACACCGACTGACACCAATGTCCGTGGACTCATCGGGCCGCCGCGCTGCTCGTATCGCCAAGGTCGTCGTCGATGTCACATGGTGGCTTGGCTTGGCGCTCTGTACCGCGCTGGTCATCGTGTTCCTTGCTGCGCCGGCGGTCGAACATTCGGGTCTGCGTGCGACGTTCGCGTGGAATGCCTTCGAGATGGACGGCGGACGCGGACGCCCGCGGTCGGCGATCAGGATCGACCTTCCGGATTCCGCGACCTCCACGCTGATCCAATCGGTCGACACGACGCTCGTAGCCGACATTCGCCTCGTCGGAGATGATGAAGCAACGCTCGAGGTCGCACTGCGCCGTTGGAGCGTTTTCTACGCTGCCAACGCGCTCAGCGTCGCGAGAGTGCTCGCCACACTCGGCATGGTGTTCCTCCTTCGGGCCTTTCTGTCCGCCGTGATCTCCGGAGAAGTGTTCACCGCGCGCAACGCACACCGACTGTCGAGGCTCGGATGGCTACTGGTCCTAGTTGGTCTCGCCGGCCCGCAGCTCGAGCGCCTGCGGGGAGCGCTGATCATGTCGCAGATTCGGCTGTCGGACGGCGCGCAGTTGTCGCTCGCGACCGTCGACGGCAACACGATCTGGGTGCTTGGCGTCCTCGTACTCGTAATCGCTGCCGCGTGGCGACATGGAGCGGATCTGCAGATCGAACGCGAGCTCACCGTTTGAAACGTCTCATGCCAATCCGCGTGAACCTCGATCTTCTCCTTGCTCGCAAGGGTATGACGCTGTCCACCCTGGCCGAGCGCGTCGATTTGACGGTCGCGAACCTCTCGATTCTCAAGACGAACAAGGCACGAGCCATCCGGTTCAGCACTCTGGAGGCAATCTGCCGCGAGCTCGACTGTCAGCCCGGCGACTTGCTCGAGTTCACAGAGCGTCAGCGCGAGCGCCGGCGCTCCGCATGACGTCTGCGACGATTTCGCGCGGTGAGACTCGCGATCTTCGCTCTCGTGCTGATCCCGGTCGATGGAATAACTCCCATCGTCGCTCAACCGCGACAGCTGCAGGTTTTTCCCGGCCGGGCGTGGGACCGGGTTACGCCTGAATCCGTTGGCTTCTCATCGACCGCCCTTTCGGCAGCCCGCGCGCGACTCGCAGCCACCGCGTCGACGGGACTCATGGCCATCGTTGGCGGCCGAGTCGTGTTCGAGTATGGCAACGTCGACACCGTGAGCTATGTCGCGTCCGTTCGGAAAAGCATCCTGTCGATGCTCTACGGCGTCCACGTGCAGCGTGGCCAAATCGATCTGGATGCAACGCTGACGACGCTCGGCATCGACGACCGCGGAAGCTTGACGGCCATGGAACGACAGGCGCGCGTTCGCGACTTACTCACCGCGCGCTCAGGCGTCTTCCACTCCGCTGCAAACGACGGTGACGATCTCGCGCGCGCGCCCGCGCGCGGAACGCAGCGCCCTGGCACCTATTTCCTCTATAACAACTGGGATTTCAATGTGCTCGGGACGTACGTCGGGCGGTACGAACTAGCGCCCGGTGCGATCATGACCCATCACGCTCGTGAACGGCCGACTGTTCGCCCAACTCACCGGTCAGCGCAGCGCCGCGATCTTCCCCGAATCGGAGACGGAGTTTTTCTATCACGGCACGAACGCACGGATTTCGTTCACGCGCGATGCCTCTGGCTCCGTCACAGGCTTGCTCTTACGTCAGAGCGGGGGTCGAACAGCACCAGCGCGCAAGATGCTGCCGAATGGGGAGGGGGCCCAGACACTACGTATTCATAGGGGTGCAAAACGGCGTGGCCTAACTCATTACCCACCAATGGCCTCCCTTTCGCCCCGCGTGAATCCGCCCTCAAATTCACAGCATCCGGGCGACTTTGGAGTGCCATGCCACAAATCGTGCCATAGTCCCCTCAGCTAGCGATCGCGGCGAGTCCACCGGCAACCCCATCTCCTGACGCACACGTTTTGCCAAATCCGCGTGGGCCAGCGGGTAAAGCTGATATTTCAGAACTAGCGCAAAACCACCGCTCAACCGAAGCTCCTCGATCCACGTTTTTGGAAGCATTCGGGCCGCCACTACCGGCCGCAAACCGAGATGGCGGCAAAGCCGAATCTTCGTGCGCAACTCCTGGTAATCCATGTATGGGAGCGTGTTCTTTACCTCCACGCCGTAGCCGACTCCATCCCGACCGAAAACAAAATCCAAGTCGTGCTCTGACTCGATCCACCGAGCTCCGCCGTACTCATTGACCTCGCGACCCCATAAGACGAACTGTTGCTTCGCAAACCCCTCCAGCACCATCAGCTCTCCGTGGAGACCGAGTGCTCCGCCGATGTTCGGCGCTGAATATTCGTTAATGAGCGCGACGAGCTTTTCCGAATATCGCTTCGGATATCGATAGGCTCGATGCCAAATCAGCTTCACTGAGCCTCCGAACGCTAAGTCGCGCATCTCCGACCTCAGCAAACCTTCCTTCTCGAGCTCCCGAATCGCGCGATTTGTTACCCAGTGAAAGAATTGCCCCTCATGTACTACCTCTACCTGCCGCGACGAAAACACCTCGTCTCGGCGTTGTTTGAAGAACTCACGCAATACGTCACCCGCCCTGACCTGCTGCGGGTCTGGTGCGCGCTCCTCTTCAGGCTCATAGTCGTCGAAGTCATGCACACGTCCCGCACACGTTACACCGATCAGGCCCACTTGTCAGTATGTCATCATCTGCGGCTGCGATTGCCCTTCGAACACAGCTGCGCGCAGCTCCACTCGAGACCTCACGCCTGAGGCTTCGACTGCCGCACACCGACGACCCGGCGGCGATCTTCCACGGATACGCCTCTGATCCCACCGCCATCCGTTGGATGGGCTTTCTGCCACACGAGACAGTCGCCACCGTCGAGATGGTCGTTGACAGTTGGTGCGGCGCATGGGAGCGAGGCGAGGGCACGCTCGCGTTCGTTGTCGAGGAGCGCGAGACGGCGCAGTTCCTCGGC
>DATBHD010000069.1:0-80682 GCA_036557635.1 Gemmatimonadaceae bacterium | reverse complement strand
ACCGCGTTCGCCGCCTGCGTGACGCTCCCGGTTTTGTTCGCGGTGTTGAGCTCGATCAGCTCCTTGTAGATGTCGTGCGCGAGCTGCTGGTTCGGCTCGAGGGAGCCGGGCGTGTAGATGGGAGCGCGATTCTGGGCGCCGAGGGGAAGGGCAAGTCCCGTCGCAAGTGCGAGGACTGCTACGCGAATCGTGTTTTGCATCGGAGGCGCGAGGCGAGAAGAACGCCGAAGAGCGAGCCGAGAAGGGCGAGCCGAAAACTACGAGCCGAGAAGGCCGAGCCGAAAGGAGCGAGCCGAAACGGACGTCGAAGCTGCGGTTCGCTGACGCCCTTCTCGGCTCGCCCTTCTCTGGCCCTACGGTTTTTTGTCGAAGACGTCGACCGGCTTGTCGTTGATCTGCAGAGCGTCCTTGTTCACCCAGTAATAGGCGCCCCACGACACGCGCTTCGGCCACACTTCGTCGAGGGTCCCGGCGTCGTAGAGCACGCCGCCCTTCATCACGTACTGCATGTTGAGCGTGTTATGAATGTCGTCGAGCGGGTTCGCGTTGAGCACCATGAGGTCGGCGAGCTTTCCCACCTCGAGCGTGCCAATGTCCTGATCGGCGCCGAGGAAGCGCGCCCCGCCGAGGCTGGCGGTCTCGAGCGCGCCCATGTTGCCTAACGCGGATGCCTCCATCCACACCTCCCAGTGCGCGTCGAGCCCGTGGTGCTCGCCGTGTGAGCCGAGCGCGCCATTCCCGCCCTCGGCGATCACGTCCGCCATCGCCTGCGCGATGAGCGGATAGGCGTAGTCCGTCTCCGGACGGAGCCAGCGCACGCGTGTCTGCGGAATGAGCATGCGCCAGGGGAACCAGAGGCGCTGCTTCGGGTCCTTCCAGACGTCCGACGCCTGGAAGAAGTACTCGATGCTCCACGGACCAGGCCCGGCGACGACCAGTGTCGGCGAGTAAGTCGCGCCTGCCTTCCCGAAGAACTTCGCCCCGTCGCTGTACATCGGAACCTCGGAGAAGGCGTGCTCCCACCCGGTCTGCCCGTCCATGATCATGCTCACGTCGTCGATGAAGTCACCGCCTTCCGAGGTGACGTTCACGCCGACCTGCCGGGCCGCCTCCGAGACCCATTGCCGCTGGTCCCGTCGCGGCTGCGCGTACTGTTTGATCTCCGTCGCGCCCCAGCTGACCATCTTGCGAACCGCGTATTGCGCTTCGGCCAGCGTCGTGAGCTCGTTGGAGCGCGCGCCGTCGCCACGGGTGATGTTGTCGCCGGTCGAGAAGGTGCGCGGTCCGATCATCTCGCCCGCCTCGATCAGCTCCGCGGTCGGAAAGAGGTTCTGCGACCACATCGACGGATCGAGATCCGTCGTGACGCCGTACGCGAGGTACATCGCGACTTCATAGTCGTGCTTCGGCCGCATGCCGCGCCACTCGCGATGATGATGCGCGTGCATGTCGACCCACCCCGGAATGACCGTCTTGCCGCGCGCGTCGATGACGCGATCGACACCGGCGGTACTGCACGCGCCGACGCAGGCAATCCGGCTCCCGCGAATGACGATCGTCCCGCTGTCGATCACCTTCTTGTGATCGAGCGTCACGAGCCGCGCGCCGGTGAGGGCGACGCTCCCCACCGGCACCGCGCGTGGCACGCTCACGTCGAGCGTGATCGTGTCGGTGACGCCGGTGTCGACGTGCCTAACGAAGAACTGATTCGCGCTTCCAAATTCGAGCGTGTTGCTGTCGCGCCAGCGGGGGAAGAGGCCGCCGTCGCGCGTGAGCCGCGCGACGGGCAGCTCGCCGCGCTTCTTGTCGATGCGAATCGGCTCGGCGCCCACGCCACTGAATTTCATCGGCGCGACATAGACGTTGTCCCCCTCCTGAAACGCTACGTAGTTCCCGTCCGGCGACGGAACGATCTCGTCCGCGCTCGGAAGCGTCAGGTGGACGGTCTTGTCGCTCCCATCGGGTTTCACCGAGACGAGCGCCGTACCGCCGCCGCGCCCGCCCCGGCCAGCCGCTGCCGCCTGACCCGGGGGCGCTGCAAGCTCCTCGGGATAGAAGAGGCGGCCGTCGGGTCCGAACGACGGGCGCAGGAGCTGGCGCCGAGCCTCTCCGCTCAGCGGGGCGTCCGGTGGACGACCGACGGTCGTTACCACGACCCCCGTGTCGCCGCCCGCGGGCGGCGTCGCGCCGATGCGGACGAGATCGAAGTACGCGTTCGCGGTGATGGTGCGCCCCGCCGCCGTCGCGCCGGCGCCCCGGGCGACGATGATCGATTTGCCGTCCGGACTCCACACCGGATCGACGAGATCGGCGGCGTCTCTCGTTAGGCGCTGCGGTGTCCCACCGGCGGCGGCGACCCTCCAGAGCTGACCGCGCGCGCTGTCGTCGAAGGTGACGAAGGCGATTGATTTCCCATCGGGCGACCAGGCCGGCGCGTACTCGAGGGGCGTGAAGCTCGCCGGCGTGACGCGTCTCGGTTTCCCGGCGGCCCCGTCCTGCACATAGATGCGGCCGATGGCGACGAACGCGATCGCTTTCCCGTCCGCGCTCGCGCTCGGCCAACGAATGAACCTGGCCTGTACCGGATTTTCGGTGATGCGGAACTGCTTGCGCGCCATCTCGGAGATGGTGCGATGGACGTGCGCCGTGAAGGGAATCGTCGCCACGCTTCCCGTCGCGACGTCGACGCGGCGCAGCTTCCCGCCCTGCGTGATGAGGATCGACTTCCCATCGGGCGCCCACTTGTAGCGTGGCAGAATGCCTAACGTTTTGGAGCCCGAGGCGACCATCGGCTCGATCGGATCCATCAGCATCCGCTCGCCGCCCGTCTTGAGGTCGCGCAGCCAGAGTGCGGTGCGCGGGCCGTATTTGTGTCCTTTGTAGTTGAGCGTTCCGTCCGGGATCTCCCGCGCGAAGGCGAGCCAACGACCATCCGGAGACACCTCGGGCGCGACCGCGCCGCCGCTCGAGAGCCGTCCGGCGGCCGCACCACTGCTCTCCCCCGCCGTGATGTCGATGATGTCGCCGGTACGGAAATCGAATCGCCGCAGCTGATACGCGCCGGACAGCGGCTCGCGATCGGCAACGTTCACCGAGGTCTGATAGAACATGTAGCGGCCGTCGGTCGAGATCGTGGGCCAGGCCGGCACACCACCGCCGACGCCGCGCCCTCCGCTCGAGGCGACGAGCGGAATGCCCTGCCCGCCGCCCACGTGATACATGAAGAGTCCTCCGGCCGCACCCGGGCCGGGCGCGTCGGGATTGGCCGACCCACCGCGCCTGACGACGACGTACTGGCCATCGGGAGTCCAGGCCGGCTCGGCGGCGGTGATGTTCAAATCCGTGAACACCGGCCGCGCATTGCTCCCGTCGGCGTCCATCAGCCACAGATTGTTCTGGCCGCGGCGATCGGAGATGAACGCGATCGTCTTACCGTCGGGTGAGAAGCGCGGCTGGAAGTTGAGGGCGACGCCGCTGTTCTGCGTGAGCGACTGCGCCTCGCCCCCCGCGGACGGCATGCGATAGATGTGGCCGAGGAGATCGAAGACGATCCAGCGGCCGTCGGGCGAGAGGTCGGGAGACATCCACGTCCCCTCGCTCGTCGTGAAATCGATCTCGCGGGTCTTGCCGCGAGCGAGCGTGACGTCCCATCGGCCGGCGTCTGGGTCGACCTCGCCGCCGGCGAGCCGGGCTTGGCCGCGCTGCGCGGACGCCCGCCCCCCCACGCTGGCCAAAAGAAGGCATAATGATGGACCTAACGAGTAACGTAACCGCATGTTGCGCCCCTCGGTTGTCATGTGTTGTGCAGTGCATCGTTAGGCGCTCCGAGTTGTGATCGCGACGGCCCAGCAGCGAATCATTTGCTATCGGTCGCGATCTCGACTGGGAGCGAGGACAGATGGCCTACGGCGAATATCCCGGCGGCCGCGTCGACGGCGGGACGTAGCCGGCGACATTTGGATTGACGCTCATCTCGTCCTGAGTGATGATGTAGCACGTCGCCGAGCCGTAGAGACCCCATTCCTTGTTCGGATGCTGGCCCGAGGGGAAGAAGTCACCCACCCCCTGCGCCTTGTAGCGACGCAAGTCGCCGAGGCGGCGAGCGCCGAGATACAAATCGCGACGTCTCTCGTCGCGCAGCGCCGCGAACAGATCCGTCGCCGGATCGTACGGCGTTTCTTTTCCGTACGCGCGCCGTTCATTGACGAAGTCCGTGATCTGCTGCGTCGACCAGCCGCCGGCGCCGCCGCCGAGGCTCGCTTCGGCGATGACGTACCGTGCCTCGAGGCCCGACGCGATCTCGATCTTCGAGTTCTGCGCGATGAGCGTCGAGTCGACGTACGTGAACGTCGAGAAGGTGCGCGGCGAGTATGGAACGTTGAGCAATGTGAGCTGGTTGTGCCCGAGCACTGCCTTGGTCACGTAGCGCACGCGCGGGTCTTTCAGATTTTGCATCAGCGGGTGCACGCCGATCTGTTTGTTCTGGCCGTTCGCCCGCGTCCAGAGTGAGTTCTGGAGCGACGTGTTGGCGCTGGCGAGGTAGTCGGCCTGGATGGAAAAGCCCGTGTCGACGGCGGAGGCATAGGTGATCGCCTCCGTGAGCTTCCCGAGATTCAGCGATGCGCGCGCCGCGCCGACACGCGCGAAATTGGCGATGGAGTCGGCCGCGAGCGGCGACGAACTGCGACCCGCGGTCGCGATGGTCATCGCCTGGCTGAAGCGATTCAACGCGAGGACTTCCATCGAATCATTGGTGATGAGCGGCCCGCCGTTGATCGGCGCCGTGCAGAGAAATTCCGCCAGGAAGACGTAGCCGTAGCCGGCGTAGGCGAGCGCGCGCGCGAGGCGGAGGTCGGTGCCGGGGTTCGGCACGAGCGCCTTGATCCGGCTCGCCACGGAGTCCGACGTCGCGCGATACCGTGAGAGCTGGTTGTAGGGCCCCGCGTTGCCCTGCGCGAGCTCGACGATGCGCTGGCTCAGCTCACCGCTGCGATAGTCATTGGTGGCGTTCAGCGCTTCGTCGGTCATGATCGCCGAATACCACACGAACTCGGAGTAGCTCGTTTGCAGCGCGGCGATGGCGGTGTTCTGCAAGACGTTGACGAGCTGCGGGTCGTTGAGATCGCCCTCGGGAATCAGCTGCGGATTGTTGACATCGAGCGCGTTTTGACACGCGCCGCCGCCTAACGCCGCGGCGACGAACAGCGCGCCGAGGCACCACCGGAAGAGTCGTGACGTCATGATTCAGTCTCCACATGGGGGAGCGAGAGCGTTCAGAACGCGATGTTCATGGACACGAAGAAGCGACGCTGCATCGGGATGCCGAGGTAGTCGGTGCGGTCGAATCGCGCCGTCGACGTCGTGGACGTCTGGTTCCAGAACTCGACCTCGGGATCGAGCCCCGGATAACCCTTGAGCTTCCAGATCGCGAGGTTGCGCCCCGCGAGCGCGATGGTGACGCTCTTCGCGCTGAGGTGCGACGTGAGCCGCTGCGGCAGCGTGTAGGCCACGGACAGTTCCCGAAGCTTGATGTAGTCCGCGCGCACGATGTCGGGCTTCGTCGCGCCGCTTTGCAGTACCTGCACCTCGATCGGGTCCGCGTTCGGATCGTTCACCGCCCACGTGTTCAGATCGATGCGATCGTTCACGTACTTGATCGCATCCCACATGTAGTAGCCGCCCTTGTAGTCGGCGTAGCCGTACAGCCGGACGTTCTTGAACAGGGTGATCGTGTTCGCGAAGGACAGCTCGCGCGTCGGCGTCGATGAGCCGAGAAAGTTCATCGTCGGGTCGAGCTGCACCTTGCCGTTGGTATCGAGCAAGGGCTTCCCCGACGCATCGCGCTTCACGTCGGTCGCGAAGTAGGCGCCTAACGGGTAGCCCGGCGCGAACTCCTGCGTATTCGCGAACGTGCCAAAGATCACGTTGCTGAACGCCTCGGTACCGAACGTGACGAGCTTGTTGTGGTTGGTCGTGATCGCCACGTTCGACTCCCAGCTCAGGTTCGGCCATTGGATCGGCGTCGCATTGAGGCTCAGCTCGAGTCCGACGTTGCTGATCTCGCCGATGTTCGAGAGGTAGGTCCCGAGGAATCCCGTCGACGCCGGCGCGGGAAGGCTCACGAGAGCGTCTTGTGTCTTCTTGTTGTAGTAGGTGAACTCGATCCCCAATCGACGA
Source organism: Gemmatimonadaceae bacterium (assembly GCA_036557635.1). Lineage (GTDB taxonomy): Bacteria > Gemmatimonadota > Gemmatimonadetes > Gemmatimonadales > Gemmatimonadaceae > AG2. Next base: position 74,505 of record DATBHD010000069.1, on the reverse strand, counting down.
GAGAGCGTCGACGCGTCGAAGCCGACCTCGATCTCGTTGCCCGTCTCGGCGCGAAGATTCGGGTTTCCATATGTCGACGTCTGGAGCGCGTTCACCGTGGTCTCGCCGACGGCGGTCTGCGTCGCCTCGTAGGCGCGGTCAGCGGTGAAGGGCGCGGGCGCGTTTCCCGCCTCGCCCCACGCCGCGCGCAGCTTGAGCTGGTCGACCTTCGGGAGATGGAAGAACGGCTCGTCCGAGATCACGTACGAAACCGACGCCTTGGGATAGGTGACGAGCTTGAAGTTGCGCCCGAAGGCGGAGTTGTTGTCGACGCGAACCGCGCCGGTCACGAACAGGCGATCGCGCCAGCCGACCTGCTCCTGCACGTACGTACCGAAGGACTTCTGCTCGATCTTGCGCTGGGTCGCGTCGCGTGCCGCCGCGGAACCGACGAGGTTGAGCGAGTTTGCAACCAGACCCTGACCGATCGTCGTCCACTCGTCGAAGGTGTTGGCAGTGTACTGCACGCCGACCGACGAGGCCGACGTCAGTGCTTTCGGGAGAGTGGCGTTCGCGGTGCCGGCATAGTCGACGGTCCAGATGTGCGTCGTCGGCAGCAGGTACGCGACGTAGCCGTTGGCGACCGTGGCGCCCCATGGCTGGCGACCCGTCGTGTCGATGCCATAGAAGTTTCGCGCGGTCTGGTTGTTGATGTCCGCGCCGAGCGTGATACGATTGTGGAACCAGCTCATCGGCTGATAGTTCGCCGTCGTGCCGAGGATGTAGCGCTCGGTCTGAACCTGATTCTGATATTGATTGATGATGTTCGGCCCGAGACCTCGATAGGCAAACTGCCACGGCCACGGGCCGCTTGGCCGGTCGCGATACGCGTTCCGGAGCACGCTGTTCGACGAGTTATCGGAGAGCGGCGTCTGCGCATCGGTACGCGCGTAGCCGGCGTTGACGGCGACGTCCAGGTTGTCGAGCAGATTGATCTGGAAGTTCGTGCGACCGTTATTGCGCTTGAAATAGTTCGTGTAGAGCACGCCGTTCTCGGCGTCGTGATCCGCCGAGAGATAGAACGAGTAGCGCTCACCGCCGCCCCGCGCGCTGATGCCGAACGTCGTCGTCGAGCCTTCGCGCAGCGCGCCAGGCTCGTTCAGCGGATCGTTGACGAGCATTCGCTGATCGGCCGAGGGATTCGCGCCGAGTGCCGCGCATGCTGGATAGAGCGTCGCGTTCCCGATCTCGGCGTCGGTGCAGTACCAGTAGCGCTTCGGCCGCTCGAGCGCCCACTCGATGTTCCCTTCCTCGGCTTTCGCGGTCCACTGCACGGACTGCTGGCCCATCCGCCCCTTCTTGGTGATGATCTGGATGACGCCGTTCGCCGCGTCGGCGCCATACAGGGTTGCCGCAGCCGGCCCCTTGATCACCTCGATGGACTCGATGTCGTTAGGATCCACGGCGTCCATCGCCGACGTCGCCTGCGCGCCCGCGCCGGTGTTGTCGAACGATTGTTGCGCGCCCGCGTTCATGCGGATGCCGTCGATGTATACCACGGGGTTGTAGCTCGCCGAGAGCGAGCTCGAGCCACGGATGCGAATGTTGTTGCCCGTTCCGACGGCGCCCGACTGGCTCATGACGTTGACCCCCGCGGTGCGGCCCTGAAGCACCTCGGCGACGTTGGGCGCCGACACGGAAGCGATGATGTCGGCAGTCTTCACGGTGGAAACGACGTTGCCGAGCACTTTCTTCTCCGTCGCGCCGGGCGTTCCCGTGACGACGACTTCGTCGAGCGCGAGCGCGGCGACGTTGACCTTGAAGTCGGCGGTGAGCGTGTCGCTCGCCGTCAGCGTCAGGATCGATTGCGCCGGTGCATAGCCGAGCTTTTGCGTTCGCACGGTGATCCGTCCGGCGGGCACACCCGTGATCACGTAACGGCCTGCGCGATTCGTGAGGCTGCCGCGGCGTGAGCCGACGACGAAGACCTGCACGTCAGCAAGACCAGATCCTGTGCCGACTTCCGTGACGGTGCCGCGTACGACGCCCGTCGCTTGGGCATGGGCGCCAGAGGCGGAAACAATGAGCGCGACTGCTCCGCCCGCAAAGGCCAGCCATCGGCTGCCGCGCGGGCGAATCCGGGGTAGTAGGCTCGTCATGCGTCCCTCTTGGTGAAAGGCGAGCACGCACTCTCGAGGCCAGATTTTCGGGAGGAGCAGGTGGGTGCTCACCATCCGGCGACGATTCGCCAGAACTCCAGCGCAATGATCGACGTCCGGCGGCTCTTTTGCGCCGGCTTACGTCGACCGTGGGGAGGGCCTCGTCGCGATCCCAAATGAGTTCGAGGCGTGGGCGCTAAGATATCGGCCTCGTTTGGCACGGCAAGGGAATGGTTCGTACTTATTCCCGGCCGCCTAACACCGGAATTTCTCAGGAGCCGTATCGGGGAAAATGCGAGTGGACTTTATCAAAAGTGCCGCTCGCCGCGTCGATGTCACTGCCGCGAATGACGTCGGTGGCTTGCGCTCGCGCCGTGACTGCACCGATGATAAATCGCGCCAGAACGCCTTCAGTGCCGCTTTCGTGCTCCCTATCCCACGCTCCGCTGACAACTTCCATGAACTCTTTCCTGCGTGACTTGCGCATCGTCGCCCGCTCGATGGCGCGATCGCCCGGTTTCTTCGTCATCGTCGTCGCGACGCTCGGCCTCGGCATCGGCGCGACGACGGCGATCTTCAGCGTCGTGAACGGCGTCCTGCTGCGTCCACTGCCCTATCCGCAACCGGAGCGGATCGTCCAGCTGTGGCAGGTCAACAAGAACGGCGGCGACTTCCAGTTCTCCGAGCCGAACTTCATCGATGTCCGCGGCGAGAGCCGTTCGCTGCGCGCGATGGCCGAGTTCAGCGACAATGGCACCGTGTCGGTCGCGACCTCACACGACGCGGTGCGCGCGCACGTCGCGACGGTCTCGAGCGAGTTCTTCGGCGTCCTCGGCGTGCAGCCCGTCCTCGGGCGAACCTTCGTTCCGGAAGAGCAGCGCGTCGGCGCGTCGCCGGCGGTGCTCGTGAGCCAGGGCTTTTGGCAGCGCGTCCTTGGCAGCGATCCATCCGCGTTAGCCACGGTGATCACCTTCGACGGACTCGCCTACCGGGTGGTCGGCGTGATGCCGGCCGCCGTCGATGTTCCCGCGGGCGTCGATCTGTGGATTCCGCGCGAGCTGAGCGGTCCCGAGACGCATCGCACCGCGCACAACTTTCGCGTCATCGCCCGGCTCCGCGACGGCGTCACACTCGCTCAGGCGCGCCGCGAGACGAGCGCGATCGCGAAGAACCTGAAGCAGCGGTATGGCGACGAGACCTGGATGTACGATGCGCACCTCGTCCCGCTCCGGGAGCAGCTCGTCGGGGACGTGCGGCACGCGCTCGTCGTGCTCCTCGCCGCCTCCGGCTTCCTGCTCCTCATCGGCTGCGCGAACGTCGTGAACCTGCTCGTCGCGCGCATGGCGGCCCGGCAGGGAGAGCTCGCGCTCCGCCTGGCCCTCGGCGCCGGCCGCGGGCGACTCGTCCGGCAGTTCCTGGCCGAGTCGCTGGTGCTTTCGTTATGCGGCGGCGCGCTCGGCGTCGCGATCGGCGCCGCGGGAGTCAAGACGCTGCTCGCGCTCGAACCGGGGCGCCTGCCACGCATCGGCGAGGTCGGCGTCCATTGGCCGGTGCTGGCGTTTGCGCTCGCCGTCTCGGTGACCTGCGCAATCGCCCTCGGCCTCCTCACGGCGTGGCGCGCCACACGCGGCGACATTCGGGAGACGCTCGCGCAGTCGCAGCGCACCCAGGCCGGCGCCGGCGCCAGTCATCGTGTGCGGAGCGCGCTCGTCGTGGCGCAGGTCGCGCTCACCCTCGTGCTGCTCGTCGGCGCGGGATTGCTCGGACGCAGCTTTCAGCAGCTGCTCGCCGTCTCTCCCGGCTTTCATGCCGATGGCGCGGTCGTGATGGACATCGACTATTCGTCGAGCGGCGACTCGGAGTCGTTAGGCAGGATGGTACAGCTCTACGACGAGCTGTCGCGGCGCTTCGCGGCGATCCCGGGAGTCACCGAGGTCGGTGGATCGAACTTCTTTCCGCTCGCGGGTGGCAGCGTCGGCAATGGCGCCTTCATCGTGATGTCGAGCCCGGACGAGAAGCTCGACTTCGCGCAATTGCCGGCGCTGCTCAAGGACAAGACGCGATCGGGGTTCGCGGAATTCCGCATCGCGAGTCCCGGATTCTTTCGTGCGCTCCACATTCCTCTCGTGAGCGGCCGTCTCTTCGACGACCGCGACGGTTCCGGCGCGCCGCACGTCGCGGTGATCAATGCCGCGCTGGCGCGCAAGCAGTGGCCTAACGAGGACCCGATCGGCAAGATCATTCAGTTCGGCAACATGGACGGCGATCTGCACCCGTTCACGATCGTCGGCGTCGTCGGTGACATTCGGGAGGAGAGCCTCGCCGATCCGCCGGCTCCGACCTTTTACGGATACTACCGGCAGCGCCCGCGCCGCTCGGCGAGCTTCTTCTTCGTTCTCGACGGCGCCGGTTCATCCCCGAGCGTCATCGCGTCGGGGCGGCGCATCGTGCACGACCTTCGCCCCGACATTCCGCCGCGTTTCCGCACGCTGGACACCATACTGGCCGACTCACTCGCCGAGCGGCGCTTCACGCTGGTGCTGTTGGCCGCCTTCGGTGGAGCGGCGCTCTTGCTCGCGACGTTAGGCGTCTACAGTGTGATCTCGTTCCTGGTCACGCAGCGGCGGCAGGAAATCGGCGTCCGCGTCGCCCTCGGTGCGCGCTCCGAGGACGTGCTGCGGCTGGTTCTGCGGCAGGGCGCATCGCTGGCGCTGGTTGGAGTCCTGATCGGCGCCGTCGGCGCGTTAGGCCTCACGAGGCTCATCGCCGGCCTGCTCTACGGCGTCAGCGCGACGGACCCGCTGTCGTTCGTGGCGGTGATGGCGCTGCTCATCGTCGTCGCGCTGCTGGCGAGCTTCATCCCCGCCCGCCGCGCGGCCAAGGTGGACCCGATGACGGTGCTGCGTGGGACTTGACTGTACGATGGAATTCATCATGCGACCATCGAACTGTCGCGTGTGGTGAATAGCCCGCGGTTGCTCCTCGAGGCTTGCGTCGACTCTGTCGAATCGGCACTCGCCGCCGAGCGGGGCGGCGCCCATCGCCTCGAGCTATGCGCCAGCCTCGCCGACGGCGGCACGACGCCCAGCGCGGGGATGATCGCAGCCGTGACGTCGAGCGTTCGCATTCCGGTCTTCGTGATCGTGCGACCGCGCGGCGGCGGGTTCGTCTACTCGGCGGCCGAGCTCGACGTCATGCGTCGCGACGTGGAGCTCGCGCTCGACTTCGGCGCGCACGGGATCGTCATCGGCGCACTCGGCGGCGACCGCCGCGTCGCACAGGCCGAAACGCGCGCACTCGTCGCCGCCGCGCGGGGAGCGCCGGTCACCTTCCACCGCGCGTTCGACCTCGTTCCCGATCAGTGCGCCGCGCTCGACGAGCTGGCGGACAGTGGTGTTCAGCGAATACTCACCTCCGGCGGCGCCGCCACCGCGCGCGAAGGCGCCGAACAGATCGCGCGCCTCGTCGCCCACGCCGGCACCCGCGTCGTCGTCATGGCCGGGGGCGGCATTCGTGAGGACAATGTCGCCGACGTTGTGCGGATTGGCCGCGTGCGCGAGATCCACGTGCGCGGCACGCGCCTGCGCGGTGCCGGCGACGCCCGCTATCCCATCGCGCTGCGCAAGCCGCTGCCCGCCGACGAAGGTGCTTGGGAAGAGACGGACGCCCAGCGCGTCGCCACGATGCTGCGCCTCGGTGAGGCAGCGATCGCGGCGCGCGCGCTTCGCTGAGCCGCTACTTCAGACGTGGGTTCGTCGTACGCGGCGCCTTGGTGCACTCTGGCCATGTCGTCGAGAAGCCTCGGCCACCGCGACCTGCCCGTCGCGCCGCCGCGGGGTTGGCCGCCTGCTGCTGCGCCGCCGCTTGCGCCATGGCCGCCAGGTCGACGCGCTCGCGCGTGATCATCGTCGGATCCTCGGAGGCGAGATACGCGAGCATCGCCGTGAGCGTCGCGTTCGATTTCAGGTCGTCGAACACGACCTTGTCGTATGTGTCGCGGTTGGTGTGCCAGGTGTACGCGCTGTAGTCCCACGGAAGCGCGCCGAGCCCGAACGCCGGGAGTCCATAGCACGCGAAGGAGAAATCGTCGCTCCCTCCCCCCGCCGGCCGGCCCGCGCCGGCGAAGTTGATCTGCGCTTTCCACTCGGCCGGGATCTTGTCGAGCCACTGGGCGATGTGCTCTGCCGCGTTAGGCAGCCCGCCCCCGCCCATGCGCACGATGCGACCCGTACCGTTGTCCTGATTGAACAGGGCCTGGAGACCCTTGAGCACTTCGGGATGGTCTTCGGTGAACGCCTTCGAGCCGACCTCGCCCTCTTCCTCACCACTCCAATGGCCGGCAAGAATGGTGCGTTTGGGATGCGGATACACCTTCTTCAGGATCCGCATCGCCTCGAGCATCGTTAGGGTGCCGGTGCCGTTGTCGGTCGCGCCGGAGGAGCCGTCCCACGAGTCGAAGTGCGCCGAGAGCATCACGTACTCGTCGGGCTTCTCGCTTCCCTTGATCATCGCGACGGTGTTGTACACGGGCCGCTCGCCGAGGAGCTCGGCGTCGAGATTGAGGCGAAGCCTCGGACTCTGGTTGTTCTCCGTGAGGCGATAGACGAGGCCGTAGTCTTCACAGCTGAGGGCGACGGTCGGGGCGTGGGTGTTATAAGTCTCGAACACCTCGATCGTACCCCACCCACCGCTCTCCTGCAGGAAGTTGAGCTTGGGGCGCGACGTGATGACGCCGGCCACCCCGCCCTCCTCCAGCCGTTTGCCCAGCTCCCCGCCGCCTAACGCGAGGCTGTAGCCCGTGCCGCGCACGTTGCGCCCGCCCCACTCGCGCTGCACTTCGCTCGCGAGCGTGTCCATGCGCGCCTTGGACTCCGGGGTCGCGTTCTTCTCCCAATCGTCCGGCGGCCGGCAGGTCGGCATCGGCGCCGAGACGAGGACGAGCTTCCCCTTCGCGGCCGGGAGCCACTTCACGAACTCCGAGCTGTCCGCGAAGCGCGGAAGAATGATCGGCGAGGCCGTGAGATCCTTGCCGCCGGTGCCCGGGCTGTACCCGACCATCGTCCCCTCGAGCGAGCGAACGCGCGGGCTCACGAGATCGATGTGCGAGTATCCGCGCCGCCACCCGCGCCACGTTCCGTATTGCTCGTTCTTCGCGTCGATTCCCCACGACTTGTAAGTCCGAACCAGCCAATCGTTGCCGCGCTTCTGGTCCGGCGATCCCGTTAGGCGGGGACCGATCGAGTCGAAGAGCACCTGCGCGAGATGCATCGTCTGCGAGCTGTCCATGCCAAGCGCCCAGATCCGCTTGATGATCGGGTCGTCGGTGGGAAAGGTCTGCGCGCGCAGCGGAAGCGATGCCGCTGAAAAAGTAAGAACAGCTAGTAGTGTGAATTTTCGCATTGAAGGGGGAAGCGATTGGTGTGCAGTAAAAAAGACTTTTGGTCCGCGTTGGCGCAAGACGGTGCTTGATCCACGGCGTCCGCACAGGCCACAGACACGACACACGACAAACTGGTTAACACGGACACTGCCGGACAAGGCCGGACACTGCCGGACGAAAGGCGACAACGTGTCGTCCAAAAAAAACCAAAAGCCTTTGTCCGGCAGTGTCCGTGCTCAAATCATTGATGCTCGAGTGCACACGGAGCTCGCCACATCTAACGACCGCACCGCCAAGATAGGCCTAATCGCAGAGTCTGCGCGCGGCACCCGGAATTCGTTCCGGCACGAGCTCGGGATGAAAAAGGTGTGCGAGTACTTCGATCCCATCGAAGACGCGCGGGCCGGGGCGAGCGAAGTAGCTGCTCGCGTCGACCGCGAAAACGTCGCCGGACTCCACCGCGGGTAGCGACGACCAGCGGGGATCGCGCAGAAACTCGCGTCCCTGCTCGATGGCGCTCTCCAGGTGCGCGCCACAAGGTGAGACGACGAGCACCTCCGGCGCCCACTGCAAGACGTCTTGCCAGTGAATACGCACCGAATCGCCACCCTTTCGGCCGAGCGCATCGACGCCGCCCGCGAGCTCGATCATCTCGGGCACCCAGTGGCCGCCACAGAAGATTGGGTCGATCCACTCCAGGAAGAATGCCCGGCGACGTGGCGCGCCGCGCAGCACGTTGGCCAGTCGCGCCAGCCGCTCGTTCTGCGACGCGATGAGCGTTTGCGCAACTGCGGTACGATCGGTGATCTCCGCGAGTTGGCGCACGTTGTCCTGAATCTCCCTGAGACACCGCGGCGCGAGCGTCAGCGCCTTCGCCCGTCCTTCCAGTGCCTGGATCGCGCGCTCGGTCTCGTTCCCCGACGGCGCGCAGACCTCGCACAGGTCTTGGGCAAGTATCAGATCAGGCTCGAGCGTGCGGAGCAGGTCGACGTCCACCGTGTAAATGGATCCGCCGACGTGGATCTGTGTGCTCACCGCCGAATCGATCTCCGCGGGTGTCATCTCGTCCAGCGGAATCGCGCAGTGCACCACTGCGGGGCGCGTCCTCGCCTCGGGCGGATAGTCGCACTCGTGCGAGACGCCGACGACGTCATCGCCGAGCCCGAGGGCGAACGCGACTTCGGTTGCGGACGGGAGAAATGAGACGATGCGCATCTGCTTCAGAGCTTGTCATCCCGAGCGCAGCGCGGGATCTGCTTCAGTGCTTCTCACATGTTCAGCGAGCAGATCCTTCGTTGCTGCGCTCCTCGGGATGACCGCGAATGGTGTCAGGTTTTTGTTCGCGCCTTGCACTCGTCTTCAGGAGGCACGAACGTGAAGTATAGCCCGCACCCGTCCTGGGGAAGCCATGTCGTCGTTCACGCTTTCGGTCAACGGCCGGCGACGCACGGTCGACGTCGCCGCGGACACGCCGCTGCTCTGGGTGCTCCGCGATCATCTCGACCTCACCGGCACGAAATACGGCTGCGGCGCCGGCTTGTGCGGCGCATGCACGGTCCATCTCGACGGCGCGCCGATCCGCTCGTGCAGCGTGCCCGTCTCGGCGGTCGGAACTAGAAAGATCACGACGATCGAGGGGCTCGCCACCGAAAAGTCGCTGCACGCGGTGCAAAGGGCCTGGATCGCCGAGGATGTCCCGCAATGTGGGTACTGCCAGTCGGGCCAGCTCATGGCGGCGGCGGCGCTCCTCGCGAAGAATCGGCATCCGAGCGACGCGGACATCGACGCCGCGATGACGAACATCTGCCGTTGCGGGACGTATCAGCGCGTGCGCAAGGCGATCAAGCGCGCCGCGCAGGAGGTCGGAACATGAGCGACTCCACCGACGCCACCGATCTCTCGCGTCGCTCCTTCGTGGTGACGACGGCCGTCGCCGGGGCCGGACTGCTCCTCGGCGTGCACGTTCCCGCCCGTCGCGCCCGCGAATCGCTGCCGTCGTTAGGCAGCGAGCCCTTCGCGCCGAATGCCTGGGTCCGGCTGGATGAGAACGGCGACGTCACCATCCTCGTACACAAATCCGAGATGGGTCAGGGGGTGTGGACAGCGCTGCCGATGATCGTTGCCGAAGAGATGGACGCCGACTGGCGGCGCGTCCGCGCCGAGCGCGCGCCGACGAGGCCGGAGCTCGACACCGCCACCGGCGGCAGCTCGAGTGTGCGTGAGTCGTACGAGCCCCTGCGGCGCGCCGGCGCCACCGCGCGGGCGATGCTCGTCGCCGCGGCGGCGAGGCGCTGGGGCGTGCCGGAGAGCGAGTGCTCCACGAGCGCCGGTGAGGTGATTCATGCCCGAACGCGCCGTCGTCTCGGCTACGGCGCCCTCGCCCGCGACGCGGCGGCGCTGGCTCCGCCCGATCAGAAGTCGCTCATCCTCAAGGATCCGCGGACCTTCCGTCTCCTTGGCCGCGACACGCCGCGCCTGGACACGCCGGCGAAGGTGACCGGCAAGGCTACGTTCGGGATAGACGTCAAGCTCCCCGGCATGCTCGTCGCCGTCGTCGCGCGCTGCCCGACCTTCGCCGGCAAGGTCGCCTCCGTCGACGATCGCAAGGCGCTCGCCGTGCCAGGCGTTAGGCGCGTGATCCGCCTCGACCCCGTCCCGCAGAACTTGCCGGGCCGCGTCGCCGTGCTCGCCGACGACACCTGGTCGGCGATGCAGGGTCGCAGGGCGCTCGAGATCCAGTGGGACCTCGGCGATCAGGCGGGATTCTCGACCGACGCGATGTGGGAGGACGCACGCCGCCGCGTCGACGACGACGCCGACGCGAAAGTCAACCGCGCGCAGGGCGACACAGCCGTTAGGCGGGAAGACGGCCGCCGCATCGTCGAGGCGACGTACGAGCTGCCATTCCTCGCCCACGCCTGCATGGAGCCGATGAACTGCACCGCCTCGGTCACCGCGGACCGCGTCGAGCTCTGGTTGCCGAGTCAGTTCCCGGAGCCGGCGCGGCGCGTCGCCGCGCAGCTCACCAATATCCCCCTCGAGAAGGTCGAGGCGAACGTCACCTTCATGGGCGGCGGCTTCGGGCGTCGTGCGTACCAGGACTTCGTGATCGAAGCGGTCGAGCTGTCGCAACGCGCCGGCGTTCCGGTGAAAGTCATCTGGACGCGCGAGGACGACATCCAGCATGATCTCTATCGCCCCGCGCAGCTGCAGCGATTCCGTGCGTCGCTCGACGGCAGCGGCCGGCTGGTCACGCTGCAGAATCGCATCGTCGGTCCTTCCACTGAAGTGTGGTGGAATCCGTCGACGACCGCGCCGCAGCGTCGCGAACGCGGTGAGCCGCCGCCGTACGACTATGTGAACACGCTCAACGACTTCGTTCCTGTTGCCGCGCCGGTCCCGTTAGGCGCCTGGCGCGCGGTACAGAACGGTCAGAATGGCTTCTGCTTCGAGTCGTTCATCGACGAGTGCGCCGACGCGTCGGCCATCGATCCGGTGGCGTATCGGCTCGCCCTCCTCGGCGACAAACGCCCGCGGCAGCAGGCAGTCGTTAGGCTCGCGGCCGAGCGTGCCCGGTGGGGAACGCCACTACCCAAGGGACGTGGCCGCGGGATTGCCTTTTTCGACTACGACGGGACGTACGTCGCCGAAGTCGCCGAAGTCACCGTCACGAAGCATGACGGCATCCACGTCGATCGCGTCGTCTGCGCCTTCGACTGCGGCACGCTCATCAACCCCGACACGGTACGCGCCCAAGCCGAGAGCGCGGTCGTCTGGGCGGCGAGCGCGGCGCTGTATGGCGAGATCACGGTGAGGGACGGTCGCACGGTGCAGAGCAACTTTCACGACTATCGGGTGATGCGAATGGCGGACGCGCCGGTCGTCGAGGTGCATCTCATCCGCAACACCGAGACACCGACCGGCGTCGGCGAGCCGGCGGTCCCGCCCCTCGCGGCCGCGATCGCGAACGCGATCTTCGCCGCCACCGGCCAGCGGCTCCGGCGCATGCCGTTCCGGTTGGCGGATCTGAATCTGGCTGCCCTTTAGCGCTCAAAAGCGTGAACACGGACGAGCTCATTTGGTGCTAAGCTGAGAATTTTTTCTGCCCAGCGCCGCGACCTCCACCCCCGCCGCCTCGAGACCAGCCCTGAGCCGCTTCGCCATCTCCGCCGCGTGTGGCCCGTCTCCGTGAATGCACACCGTATCGGCCCGAATCGGGATGTCCTCGCCGTCCACGTCGGCGACAACGCCCTCGCGCACCATCCGCACCACGCGCCGAACCGCTTCCGCGGCGTCGGTTACGAGTGCGTCCGGCCGCTGGCGCGGGACGAGGGCGCCGTCGTGCAAATAGTTCCGATCGGCGAACGCCTCGCTCGCCGAGGCGATCCCCGCGCGCTCGGCGGCGGCCAGGAGATGACTGCCGGCTAGCCCGAAGAGGACGAGCTCTCGATCGACGTCTCGCACGGCGCGCGCGATCGCGTCGGCAAGCGCGGGCTGCGCCGCCGCCATGTTGTAGAGCGCGCCATGCGGCTTCACGTGCTGGAGCTCGATCCCGGCGGCGCGGGCGAAGCCGAGCAGCGCGCCGACCTGGTAGATGATCAGATCATAAACGTCCGGCGGCGTTACCTGCATTGCGCGCCGGCCGAAGCCGGCGAGATCCTGAAGTCCGGGGTGCGCGCCGATGGCGACACCTAACGACTTCGCCGCGCTCACCGTCGCGCGCATCGTCGCCGGATCGCCGCCGTGAAATCCGCAAGCGATGTTGGCGGACGTCACGTGGGGCAGGACCTCCGCGTCGGCGCCGATCCGGTACACGCCGAAACTCTCACCCATGTCGCAGTTGATGTCGACCCGCATCTCGGATCCTCAGTGATGATGCAGCGCGATCGCCGCGCGCGCCTGACCGACGTTATCCTCGCGCGCAAGGTACAGCCGCTGCGCCTCGTCGAGCGAGATGGGACGAAAGCGAAGGCGGTCGCCGGGCTTCAGCTGCGCGAGGAGGGGCAGGTCGATCGACGCCACCTCGCCGATCCGCGGATATCCTCCGGTGCTCTGACGATCCGCCATGAGGACGATCGGATTCCCGCCCGGCGGGAGCTGCACCGTGCCGAACGCCACTGCCTCCGAGAGCAGCTCGGTCGGCGCCGACAACTCGAGCCCCGCGCCTTCCAACCGATAGCCCATGCGGTCCGATTGCGCGCCGACACGAAACTCGGCGGACCACAGTCGCTCGCGCGACTCTGCTGTGAGCAAACGCGCATGCTCGCCCTCGAGGAGGCGAATCGTCGCCGGCGAGGTGTAGAACGGAATGAGGGCCGACGAGGCGCCCCACCGGGCGATCGCGACACGACCACGGCCGCGCTTCTCGGAGACGCCGGCTCCGATCCGACGCGACAGCTCGCTCGGCGCGCCGATCGCGAGCACGTCGCCGCGCCGCAGCGGCCGCCCTTCGATGCCGCCTAACGCGGCCCTCACGTACGTGCTGCGGCTCCCGAGCACGACCGGAACATCGAAGGCGCCCGCGATCGCCAGATACCCGCGGCATCCCCGCACCGCCGACGTCGCGCTCAGCGTCATCCCCGCCGGCACGCACACCGGCCGCCAGAGCGGTAGCGGCGTGCCGTCGGCCGAGATGCCGAGGTCGGCGCCGGCGAGCGCGATGAGCGCATGCTCATCGAAGCGCAGCGTCGGGCCGACGAGCGTGAACTCGAGACCGGCCGCGCGCTCGTCGTTACCGACGAGCATGTTACCGATGCGGAGCGCCAATTCATCCATCGCGCCCGCCGCCGGGATGCCCTCGTGCTGATGACCGTGGCGTCCGCCGTCCTGCACGGTCGCGAGGAGCCCCGGGTGCAGAACGCGACAGATCACGTCGCCGCGAGCGCGAGCTCGTCAGGTGCGACGGCGCGGAATCGCACGACGTCTCCCATCGACAACAAGGTCGGCGGCTCACGCCCGGCGTCGAACAACCGCAGCGACGTGCGACCGATCAACTGCCATCCGCCCGGCGAGGCGAGCGGGTAGATGCCGGTCTGACTCCCACCGATCCCGACGCTGCCCGCGGGCACCGACGTTCGCGGCTCGGCGCGTCGCGGCGTCGCGATCTCGTCTGGCAGGCCGCCGAGGTAGGCGAATCCCGGCGCGAAACCGAGCATGTAAACGCGGTATGTGGCGCCGGTGTGGAGCCCGACCACCTCGTCGGCCGTGAGACCGTGCTGGCGCGCGACCTCGCCGAGGTCGGGGCCGTAGTCGGCGCCGTAACAGACGGGAATCTCCACCGTGCGCGCTGGTGGCAATGTTTCGCCGGCGAGATTGCTCAGCGCCGTCTCGACCGCCGCGGCGAAGCGCGCGTACGGCGACCCCCGGTGACTACCGTTAGGCACCCGGCTCGGCTCGTAGTGCACGGCGACGCTGGCGAACGCCGGGACGATCTCGATCATGCCGTCGACCGGACGCTCCGACAGCCGAGCGGTGACGGCGCGGACGAGGCGATGCGTCGCCTCGTCGATCGCATCGCCGAGACGGATGAGAAGAGCGCGATCGCCGAGGGGCGCGAGGTCGAGGTTGCTCACGCTCCCAATTTGGCGCTCTCAGCATGGCCGCGTCGAGATGCTTCTACGTCATCCCGAGCGAGCGAGGGATCTGCTTTCCTTCGGCGCAAGGATCAGCTTCGAGCGCAAGCGAGAAGCGGATCCCTTCGTCGCTCCGTTCCTCGGGATGACGAGCCTATGCCGTTACCGACTCCGGCGCGGCGGCGGGCGCAGCCGGTTGCGCCGCGCGTTTGCGCGAGAAGCGCTGCTGCAGCTCGTCGAGGTAGGTGTAGAACACCGGCGTCACGTAGAGCGTGACCAGCTGCGAAAATGCCAGTCCGCCGACCACCGCCACGCCTAACGGCCGCCGCGTCGACGCGCCCGCGCCCCAGCCCACCGCGATCGGGATCGCGCCCATCAGCGCCGCCATCGTCGTCATCATGATCGGGCGGAAGCGGACGCTCGCCGCCTCGAGGATCGCCGCCGCCGGCGACCGATCACCGGCGCGCTGCGCCTCGATCGCGAAGTCGATCATCATGATCGCGTTCTTCTCGACGATGCCGATCAACATGATGATGCCGACGAATCCGTAGATGTCGAGATCGAGCCGGCACAAGAGCAGCGTCACCAGAGCGCCAAACGCGGCGAACGGCAGTCCGGAGAGGATGGTGATGGGATGGATGAAGCTCTCGTAGAGCACGCCGAGAATGACATAGATCACGAACACGGCCAGGATCATCAGCATGATGAGCCCCTGCTGTGTCGTCACGAACGCCTGGGCCAGTCCCGAGAATCCGGCGGCGACGTTGGCGGGGAGCACCTGCGACGCCTCCCGCCGGACGGTCTGGAGCCCGCTGCCTAACGATACGCCCGTCGCGAGGTTGAACGAGATCGTCACCGACGGCAGCTGGCCGGAGTGGTTCACCGTCACCGGGCCGACGCTGTTCTCGAACCTGGCGACCGCGCTCAGCGGCACCAGCGGCCCGCGGTTGGAGCGCACCCACAGCTTGCCTAACGAAGGAATATCGGTCTGATACTGCGGCAGGAGCTCCATCACGACCCAGTATTCGTTCGTCGATGTATAGATGGTGGAGACCTGCCGCTGTCCGAACGCGTCGTAGAGCGTGTTCTCGATCTCCATCGCCGATACGCCGAGCTGCCCCGCCGTCTCGCGGTCGATCGCCACCGTCACCTGCGGATTCTCGATCAACAGATCGCTCGTGACGTCGGTGAGTGTCGGCTGCCGCCGGAGACGGGACTCCAGCTCGCGCGCCGCGGTGTCGAGGGTGTTGATGTCTCCACTCTGCAGCGTGTACTGGTACAGGCTCTTCGACGCGAGGCCGCCGATCGAGATCGCCGGCGGATTCTGAATGAAGACGGCGATGTCGGGCACGCTCTGGACGGCTTTCGTCAGGTCGCGCGCGATCTCGTCCGCGCTGCGCTTGCGTTGGCCGATCGGCTCGAGATCGATCGTGAGCTGTCCCTGGTTCGCCGCCGCCGTCGTCCCGACCGACGACGTCACCGAGCGGACGTCGGGATCGCGCGCCACGACCGCGGCGACGTCGCGCTCGTGCGCGACGAGCGCGTCGTACGACACGCCTTCCGCCGCCTCCGTGGTCGCGAGCAACTGCCCGGTGTCGTCGGTCGGGAACAGCCCCTTCGGCGTCGACCAGAAGAGCCAGGCCGTCGCGACGAGAATCACCAGCGAGAACACGAGCGTCGCCGGTCGGCGCGCCATCACCCAGGCCAGGCTGCGCTCGTACACCCCCAACGTACGCTCGTAGAAGCGCTCGGACGCCTGATACATCCGCCCGTGCTCGCGCTCGTGCTCGGAGCGCAGGAATCGGCTCGACAACATCGGCGTCAGCGTCAGCGAGACGAAGCCAGACACGAGGATCGCGACGCCGATCGTCACCGCGAACTCGTGAAACAGCTTGCCGATGATGCCGCCCATGAACAGGAACGGGATGAACACCGCCGCCAGCGACAGCGTCATCGAGAGGATGGTGAAGCCCACTTCGGCCGCCCCATCGACGGCCGCCTCCATCCTCGGCTTCCCCATCTCCAGATGCCTAACGATGTTCTCGAGCATGACGATCGCATCGTCGACGACGAACCCGACGGCCAGCGTGAGCGCCATCAACGAGAGGTTGTCGAGACTGTAGTGCAGCAGGTACATCACCGAGAACGTGCCAATGATGGACATCGGCAATGCAAGGCTCGGAATCACCGTCGCCGAGATGTTGCGCAAAAACAGAAAGATCACGAGCACGACGAGCACGAGCGTCAACTCGAGCGTGAACGTCACGTCGTTGACGGACGCCTCGATCGTCGCCGACCGGTCGTAGAGCGTCGAGACCTTGACCGAGGGCGGAATCTCCGTCTCGAGCCTCGTCAGCGCCGCCTTCACGCGATTCGCGACGTCGACGGTGTTCGTCCCCGGTTGGCGCTGGATCGCGAGAACGATCGAGCGCGCGCCGTCGTACCAGCTCGCGGTCTTGTTGTTCTGGACGTCGTCGGTGATGCGTCCCAGCTCGCTCAAGTGCACGGGCGCGCCATTGCGGTACGCGACGATCAGATCCTTGAACGCGAGCGCGTTGTCGAGCTGGCCGGTCGCCTGAATCGTGAGCGCCGTCTTCGGGCCCCAGAGCACTCCCGTCGGCATGTTGACGTTCTGATTCGTGACCGACGTCGCGACGTCCTCGAGCGCGATGCCGCGCGTCGCGAGCTGCGACGGATCGAGCTGGATGCGCACCGCGTACTTCTGCGCGCCGTACACGAGCACCTGCGCCACTCCGCCGACCATCGACAGCCGCTGCGCCAACGTCGTCTCGCCGAACTCGTCGAGCGTGCTCAATGGAACTTCGGTCGACGTGAGCGCCAACGTCAGAATTGGCGCGTCCGCGGGATTCGTCTTTTGATACGACGGTGGGATGATCCCCTGCGGCAATTGCCGAATCGTCTGCGCGATCGCCGCCTGCACATCCTGCGCGGCGGCGTCGATGTTCCGGTCGAGCGCGAATTGAATGACGATCTGCGACTGCCCGAGGCTCGACGTCGACGTCATGTTGTCGATGCCGGCAATCGTCGAGAAGGCCTTCTCCAGCGGCGTCGCTACCGTCGCCGCCATCGTCTGCGGGCTCGTCCCCGGGAGCGTCGCGCTCACCGTGATCGTCGGGAAATCCACGTTCGGCAAGTCGCTCACCGCGAGCTGCCGATAGGCGACGATGCCGAAGACCAGAATCCCGATCATGACGAGTGTCGTCATGACAGGGCGTCTGATGAATACCGTGGTGAAGTTCATTTCGATTCAGCTTCTGAAAACGCGTGATCGCGCACGCTTTCGAGAGTCATGTCAATCAATCAGCCCCCACCGGCGCGAGCTCCCCGGTCGCGGCACGCCGGCGGAGCGTCCGCCCCGCCCACGCCTGGAGCTCATCGAGATACGTGTAGAACACCGGCGTCACGTACAGCGTCACGATCTGCGAGAACGCCAACCCGCCGACGACCGTGATGCCTAACGGGCGACGCGAGGCCGCGCTCGCGCCGACCCCGATCGCGATCGGCAGCGTACCGGCGAGCGCCGACACCGTCGTCATCATGATCGGCCGGAACCGCACACTCGCCGCCTCTACGATTGCCTTGGCCGGCGACACGTGCTCCGACCGCTCCCGCGCGATCGCGAAGTCGATCATCATGATCGCGTTCTTCTTGACGATCCCGATCAACATCACGATCCCGACATACCCGTACACCCCCAGCTCCACATGCGCCGCCCACAGGGCGAAGAGCGCGCCGAACGCCGCGAACGGCAGGCCGGTCAGAATCGTGACCGGATGAATGAAACTCTCGTAAAGAATGCCGAGAATTATGTAGATGATAAACACGGTGATCAGAAGCAGCAGTCCGAGACCCTTTTGCGACGCCTCGAATGCCTGTGCCTGCCCCGAGAATCCGGTCGTGATCGACGCCGGCAGATTCTGCCGCGCGAGACGATTCACCCGATCGACCGCCGCGCCGAGCGACACGTTCGGCGCGAGATTGAACGACATCGTCACCGACGCCATCTGCCCCGAATGGGCAACGCTCAGCGGACCCGTCGTCTGCTCGAAGTACGCGACGCCGGAAAGCGGGACCAGCCTGCCGCCGCTGCCCGGCACGTACAACTGCCGCAGCGAATGCGCGTCCAATTGCGCGCTCGGCACCGTCTCCATCACCACCCAGTACTCGTTCGTCGGCGTGTAGATCGTCGAGACCTGCTGCTGATTGTACGCGTTGGCGAGCGCGTTCTCGATCGCGATCGGCGTCACACCTAACGACAGCGCGCGCTGCCGGTCGATGTGGACCTTCAACAACGGGCTCCGATTCAAGAGATCCGACGTGACACCCGTCAGCATCGGCTCCCGCTCCAGGAGCGCCATGAACCGGTTCGCCTGTTTATAGAGGTCGTCGATATCGGGCCCGCGCAGCGTGAACTGATATTGACTCTTCGCCGAGCGGCCGCCGATGCGGATCGCCGGCGGATTCTGCACGTAGAACGCGAGCCCCGGAATGCCCGCCATCCGGCGCATCAGCTCATTCACCATCACGTCCGCGCTCGGCCGCTGCCCCGCCGGCTTCAACGTCAGATTGAACTGCGCCTGGTTGCTCGACCCCATGCCGCCGCCGACGTTCACCGTGAACGACTCGATGTCCGGATCTCGCTCGAGTCGCCGCGCCGCGATCTGCTCGAGCCGCAGCATCTCGGGATACGACGTGCCCTGCGCGGCCTCCGCCGTCGCGTTCAACTGGCCCGTGTCGTCAGGCGGAAAGAGCCCCTTCGGGATCACCACCCACAGCACCACCGTGAAGACCAGCACCAAACCCGAAAACACGAGCGCCACCGGCCGATGCTCCATCACCCAGCCGAGGCTTCGCTCGTAGGCCCGAAGCGAGCGTTCGAACGCTCGCTCGGTCGCGAGGAACAGACCGCCGTGCCGCGCCTCGCCGGGTGGCTTCAGCAGCCGGCTGCACAGCATCGGCGTCAGCGTCAACGATACCAGGCCGGAGACCAGGATCGCCACCGCGATCGTGATCGCGAACTCCTTGAACAATTGCCCGATGATGCCGCCCATGAACATCAGGGGAATGAACACGGCGGCGAGCGACAGCGTCATTGATAAGATTGTAAACCCGACTTCCTGCGCCCCCTCGAGCGCCGCTTGCATCGGCGGACTGCCCTGCTCCACGTGCCGCACGATGTTCTCGAGCATGACGATCGCGTCGTCGACGACGAATCCCACGGCAAGCGTCAACGCCATCAGCGACAGGTTGTCGATGCTGAAACCGAGGACCTGCATCACCGAAAACGTCCCGATGATCGACATCGGCAGCGTCAGTGTCGGGATCATCGTCGCGACGACGTTCCGCAGGAACAGAAAGATCACGAGCACGACGAGCGCGAGCGCGACCAGGAGCGAGAGCTTCACGTCGCTCACGGACTGCTCGATCGACACCGACCGGTCGTACTGGACCCGCAGCTTCACTGTCGGCGGCAACCCTTTCTCGATCTCGGCGAGCGCCTTCTTCGCCGCGCTCGCGACCGCGACGGTGTTCGTCCCCGGCTGCCGGTCGACCGCCAGCCCGATCGACCGCTCGCCGCCGACCCAGCTCGCCGTCTTGTTGTTCTGAATGTCGTCCTTCACGGTCCCGAGATCGCCCAGCCTAACGGCGGCGCCGTTCTTGTAGGCCACGATCAACCGCCGAAAGTCGTCCGCGCTGCTCATCTGGCCGGTCGCCTGCACCGTCAGCGTCTGGTTCGGGCCGTAGAGCACCCCCGTCGGGAGCATCACGTTGTTCTGGCGAATCGCGTTCGCCACTTGTGACACTCCGATCCCGCGCGACGCGAGCTGTTGTGGATCGAGCTGCACCCGGACGGCGTACTTCGCCGACCCCCACACACCCACCTGCGCCACCCCCTCCACCATCGACAGGCGCTGGGCGATCGTCGTCTCCGCATACTCGTCGAGCCGCGTGAGAGGCAACACATTCGACGTCAGCGCGAGAAAGAGGATCGGCGCCGAGGACGGATTGTGCTTGCGCGCCGACGGCGGCAGCATGTTCGACGGCAGGTACGGCATCGTCTTCGAGATCGCGGCATTGACGTCCTGCGCCGCGGATTCGAGGTCGCGATCGAGCGAGAATTGCAGCGTGATGTTCGTCGAGCCGAGACTCGAGTTCGACGTGATCTCGTCGATTCCGGCGATCGCCGAGAATGCCTTCTCGAGCGGCGTCGCGACGGTCGCCGCCATCGTCTCCGGACTGGCCCCCGGCGAACCCGCGCCGACGCCGATCGTCGGGTAGTCCACCGTCGGCAGGTCGCTCACCGGTAGATGCAGGTACGCGACGATCCCGAACACCAGAATCCCGATCATGAGCAGCGTCGTCATGACCGGTCGCTTGATGAAGAGATTCGTTAGGCTCATGTCAACCCCTTCCTGTCATCCCGAGGAGCGAAGCGACGAGGGATGACACCTCGGCTACCCTTTCCGCCGGCGGCCACCGTGCCCACCCATCGTCCCCGCCGCCGCGCCGCCGAGGGAATCGTTAGGTGATCGCACCATGACCTTGGCGCCGGGCGCCAGCCGCGACTGTCCGTCGGTCACGACGCGCTCCCCATCGGCCAGGCCGCTCGCCACGATCGCGATGCCGCCCGCCGTGCGCTCGATCGCCACCGGCCGCTGCTTCGCCGAGTCCCCCTCGACGACGTACACGTACGTCCCCCGCTGCCCCGTCACCACCGCCTGCGTCGGTACGACCAGCGCGTTCTGCTCGATGAAGAGCCGGAGTGTCGTCGCCGCGAACTGCCCCGCCCACAGCGATCCGTCGGTGTTCGCGAACGTCGCTTTGAGCGTCACGGTGCCCGTCGTCGTGTCGACGGCGTTGTCGATGAAGCTCAGCGTGCCCATTGACGGCGACAACGTGATCACGCCCGGTGGCGGATCCTCCGCGCTGGCCTGCTGCACGGTTCCTCCCGGCGCGGCGCCGCCCCCGGCAGGCGTCAGCTCCGCCGGAGCGTCAACCGGAGCGCCCATCGACGAGTCCGCGGCGTTCGCGCTCGGCGCCCCACCACCAGGGATCGCCGTAACCGGCAAGCCGCCGCGAGCGCCATACTGAAGGATCAGCGGCAGCTGCGCGGCGGGAACCGCGAAGCGAACCATGATTGGCCGGACCTGATTGATCGTGACCAATGGGGTCGCGCTGTTGGCGTGCACGAGGTTCCCCACACGCACCAGCAGACTTCCAGTCTTTCCGGAGATCGGCGCGCGGATCGTCGTGTTATCGAGGTTGAACTTCGCGCTCGCGACCGTCGCGCGGTCTGCGCGCACCACCGCCGCCGATGCGGCGGACGTCGTCTCGAGCTGATCGCCCTCTTCTCTCGTGACGTAGCGCTGCTCGATCAGTTGCGCGTACCGCGTCACCTGTTTCTGCGCATTCGCGGCTGTCGCGCTGTCGCGCGCCAGCGCGGCAAGCGCCTGCTCATATGCGTTCGCGTACGGCCTCTCGTCTACCTGAAAGAGCGGCTGCCCGCGCGTGACCTCCTGTCCTTCCTGAAAAAGGACCTTGGTGACGATTCCATCCACTTGCGCCCCTACAGCCGCCGATTGAATCGGCGTCACGACGCCGTTCGCGTCGAGCGTGTATGGCACCGGCGCGCGGCGCGCGGACGTCACGGCGACCGCTACCGGGGGTCGTTGAGGTCGGTTTTGAGGCTTCGAGCAGGAAATGAGGATCAGCCCGAAAGCATATGACATCGCGTGCGCCGCACCGGCGCGAGGCCGCAAGTAAGTCATTGAGTCACAGAAGGTCACGTAGTACCGGAAGGCGTCCGGTGCATGTGTGGGTATAACGCACTGCCCGCGGCAGCCGTTCGGAACCCGGAACGTAAAGAATTCTTAGTGACTGGCGGATCGGGCATCTCTCCCTGCAATCCACCAGCGTCAGTCCGTGGCGTGTCCGTGTTCCGTGTTCACGCTTCCGACGCGTGCTGACCTGGCCTTGCCTTCACTCGCCTCGAACCCTCACGACCGTCCCCCACGGATCGGCGGCCAGCCAGTCGTCACCGTCGCCCTCCACAGCGCCACTGGCACTCGTTAGGCTGCGAGCGGCCGCCGCCGCATCGGCTCGGCTCGGCACCACCACCTCCCACTCGAGCAGTCGCGCGTCATCCGGACCGGCCGGCGATGCACCCGCCGCCCACGTGTTGGTACCAAGATGATGGTGATACCCACCGGCGGACAGAAAGAGCGCCCCTGGATAATGCCACACCGTCTTGTCGAGTCCCAGACCGGCGTGATAGAAGGCCGCGGCGCGCTCGAGATCACCGACGTGCAAGTGCACATGCCCGATCACCGTCCCCGCGGGCATACCAGTCCATGTGTCCCCGCCTGGACTCTCGGTCGCCGCCTGAAGCACGCTCTCGACATCGAGCGGCACCGTCGTCATCACGAGTTGTCCGTCGTGACTCCTCCACGTCGAGCGCGGCCGATCGGCATACACCTCGATCCCCAGCCCATCGGGATCCGTGAGATAGATCGCCTCGCTCACGAAATGGTCGGACATGCCGGCGTACGCACCGAGCTCCTCGAGGTGCGCCAGAAAACGTCCCAGCGCGGGACGATCGGGCAGGAGAATCGCGAAGTGGTAGAGCCCGATGCGACCGCGTCGCGGCACAGGCTGCGCGCCACGGTGCTCGCGCAGCTCGACGAGCGGTCGATCGTCGCCATGCGCCGCGAGCACGCCGCTGCCCTCGTCGAGCTCGCGGAGGCCAAGGACGCGCTCGTAATAGGCGAGCGACCGCGCGATGTCGGACACCTGCAGCCGCACGCGGCCGAGCCGCGTTTCGTTAGGCAGGCGGTAGCCTGGAGGATGAATGCCGTAGTCCGACACCGTGATCACTGGAGTGCGACGTCAGGGCCCGCGCTTCATGAATCGGTTCTCGATCGCGTACTCGCCCGGCCCGCCGATCGCCAGCGCGATGTTCGCGACGAGCAGCGTCAGCGCGAACTCGAAGCCCATCGGTAGGAAGAAGCCGTTCTTCCCGTGCACGAAAACGATCGCGCCGAGCATGTCGATCGCGAGAAGCACCGCCGCCACGCGCGAGAACAGGCCGAGGATCAGCGCGATCCCGCCGAGGAACTCGACGAAGGTCACCAGCGGCGCGACGATCCCCGGCAGTGGGACGCCATACTGCGAGAAGGCGGTGGTGGTGCCGGCAAGGCCGAATACGAACAGCTTCTGCATCCCATGCGAGAGAAACACGATGCCGACGACAACGCGCAGCAGCGTGAGCCCGAGTGCCATCCGTTGTGGCGCAACCGCGGTGGTGCCGTTCATGGCCGGTACCTCATGGAAGGGGGAGCCAGCACGTGACGCTCGCTACATTGGCAATCAATCGACTCGCGGCGTCGCGAGCAGTCGGTCGAGCGTGATCGGAAGGTCGCGCACGCGCGCGCCCGTCGCATGGTAGACCGCGTTGGCGATCGCGGCGGCGACGCCCGTCATCCCGATCTCGCCGATCCCCTTCGCGCCGATCGGGTCTACCCGCTCGTCCTTCTCGTCGGCGAAAATTATCTCGATCTGGGGCACATCGGCATGGACCGGGATGTGATACTCGGCGATGTCGGCGTTCACGTATCGGCCGCTGTGTGGATCGATGACGGTATGCTCCATCAGTGCCATGCCGATCCCGAACGTAATCCCCCCGATCAATTGGCTCCGCGCCGTCTTCGGGTTGAGAACCCGCCCAACGCCGTATGCCCCGGTCACTCGCGCCACGCGGACGATCCCGAGCTCCGGATCGACCCGGACCTCGGCGAATACGGCGCCGAACGCGTGCATCGAGTATTGCTGCGCCTCGTCGCCCGGCTTGGCCTCCGCCCGCCCGACAATCGGCTCACCGCCGTTGCGCGCGAGCAGCGTCTGAATCGACTCGCTACGCTCCGGACTCTCGCGCACCGTTAGGTGGCCGTCGTCGATGAGAATCGCTTCATGTCGCTCACCGTGGAGCGGGGACTCGGGATCGCTCACCGCGAGCTGTACGAGCTTGTCGCGCGCCGCCATGGCGGCGAGATGGACCGCCGAGCCGGTGCTCGCCACCGTCATCGACCCGGCGGAGATCGGATTGGGCGGCAGGTCGCTGTCGCCGAGCTCGATCTTCACACATGCCATCGGAACGCCCAGCGCGTCGACCGCGAGCTGCGTGAGAATCGTGTACGTGCCGGTGCCGAGATCGTGCGACGCCGCCTTGATCACGACTCGGCCGTCCGGATACACGCTCGCTTCGGCCGACGCCGGAAGCCGGCGGGCCGGGTACGTCGCGGTCGCCATCCCCCACCCGACGAGCTGCTCCCCATCGCGCATCGAGCGCGGCTTCGGATTGCGCCGCGACCAGCCGAAGCGCTCCGCGCCTAACGAGTAGCACGTGCGCAGCGATTTGCTCGACCACGGCTTGCCGCTTTCGGGATCCGCCTCCGCGTAGTTCTTCAGACGCAGCGCGATCGGATCGATGTCGAGCGTGTACGCCAGCTCGTCGAGCGCCGACTCGAGAGCGAAGGTCCCGGTCGCCTCGCCGGGTGCGCGCATAAAAGTCGGCGTGCCGACGTTCAGCCTCACGAGACTGTGACTCGTCTCCTGATTCGGGCAGTCGTACAGGATGCGTGACACCAGCGCCGCCGGCTCGAGCCATTCCTCCATCGTCGAAGTGCTCGCCGTGCAGTCGTGGCGCATCGCCGTGAGCGTTCCGTCGCGCTTCGCGCCGAGCGTCACGTGTTGCACCGTGTGTGGCCGACCACCGACCGGACCGAACATCTGCCGGCGCGTGAGCGCGAGCTTCACCGGCCGCCCCACCGTTCGCGCGGCCATCGCCGCGAGAATCACGTGAGACCACGCCGAGCCCTTCCCCCCGAACGCACCGCCGACGAAGTGGGAGATCACGCGCACATGCGCCGGCGGAATGCCCAGCGTGCGCGCGACCGTCGCGCGCACGCCATGCACGAACTGCGTCGAGTCCCAGAGTGTGAGCTTGTCGTCATCCCACGCCGCGACCGTCGCGTGCATCTCCATCGGGTTGTGCGTCTCCATCGGCGTCGTGTACGCCGCGTCGACGCGCGCTTCGGCCGCGGTGAGACCCGCCTGGAGATCGCCCCGACGCGTCATCGGGGGCTCACGGCCGAAGATTTTCTGCGTCGACGGATACGCGGACGGGAGCGCCGCCACCATGTCGATCGCCGGCGTGTCGACGCGATAGCTCGCGCGAACGAGCGACATCGCCTGCATCGCGATCTCGATACTTTCGGCGACCACGACCGCGATCGGCTGACCGTTGTAATGCACTCGGTCGTCCTGCAGCAGCGAGAGCGCGCGCCCGGTAGGCCGCCCTCCCTTTCCGCCCTCACGCTCGAACTTTTCCAGGCTTTCGAGCTTCGCGGTGTTGTCGGGCGTCATGACGGCGATGACCCCCGGGAGCATATCGGCGTCGCTCGTATCGATGTGCTCGATCGTGCCGCGCGCGATCTCACTCTGCACGATGACGGCATACGCCAGCTTGTCGAGCGAGATCTCGGCCGTGTAGCGCGCGCCGCCGGTGACCTTGAGCCGGCCGTCGACGCGCGTGATCGGCTGGCCGACGATGCCCGCCGCCGAGCGCTCGTTAGGCCCGGTCATCGGCCCTCCAGACGCATGAGCGCGCGCACGAGGGTGCGTTGCGCGAGCTCGATCTTGAACGCGTTGTGCGTCCGCGGCACCGCGTTCGCGAGCGCCGCGCGCGCCGCCTCGCGATAGCTCTCGCGCGAGGCAGGCCGGCCGCGCAGCGCCGCCTCCGCCTCCCGCGACCGCCAGGGCTTGGTACCGACGCCGCCTAACGCGACGCGGGCGTCGCGCACCGTGCCGCCGGCGACGTCGAGCGCCACCGCCGCCGACGCGAGCGCGAAGGCGAACGAAGCGCGGTCGCGCACCTTGAGGTACAGTGAGCGCGCGGCAAACGCCAGCGGCGGCACGTCGACGGCGGTGATCAGATCGCCCGCTTCGAGGACCGTCTCGCGCTCCGGCTGGTCCTCGGGAAGACGATGCAGCTCCTCGACCAGAATCACTCGTTCGCCCCCTCCCCCGCGACCGAGCACGCGCACCGTCGCGTCGAGCGCGACGAGCGCGACGGCCATGTCGGACGCGTGCGTCGCGATGCACGACTCGCTCGTCCCGAGCACCGCGTGCATCCGATTGTATCCGCCGATCGCCGAGCATCCCGAGCCCGGCGCGCGTTTGTTGCACGGCGTCGCCGTATCGCGGAAGTAGGGACAGCGTGTCCGCTGCAGCAGATTTCCGCCCGTCGTCGCCATGTTGCGCAGCTGGCCCGATGCGCCGGCGAGGAGTGCCTGCGTCAACACCGGATATCGTGTCCGCACCAACTCGTTATGCGCCAGATCGGCATTGCGGACCATCGCGCCGATGCGGAGCGTGCCGTCGCTCAACGCGGCAACCCCGGCGAGAGGCAGACCGGTGATGTCGATCAGTTGCGTCGGCCGCTCGACTTCCAGCTTCATCAAGTCGACGAGCGTCGTACCGCCGGCGAGATACCGGGCCGCCGGATCCGCGGCCGCGAGTTGCGTCGCCGAGGAGATGTCTGCCGCCGACGTGTACGAGAACGGCTGCATTGGCTACTCCGCACCCTCCGACACGCGCACCTCCTGAATCGCGACAACGATGTTCGGATACGCGCCGCAGCGGCACAGATTGCCGCTCATGCACTCGCGCACGTCGTCGTCGTTAGGCCCGCAGGGCTCGCGCAGGAGGGCCACCGCCGACATGATCTGGCCCGGCGTGCAATAACCGCACTGAAATCCGTCGTGGTCGAGAAAGGCCTGCTGCATCGGATGCAGCGCGTCGCCCCCGCCGCGCGCGAGCCCTTCGATCGTCGTGATCGATCTTCCCTGGACGGCGACCGCGAGCGTGAGGCAGGCGAGCATGCGCTTTCCGTCGACGTGCACCGTGCATGCGCCACACTGACCGTGATCGCACCCCTTCTTGGCGCCCGTCAGTCCCAGATGCTCGCGCAACGCGTCGAGGAGCGTCGTGCGCGGATCGAGCGCGAGGCGTCTCGACCCCGCGTTGACGCGCAACTCGACGTCCACGGTCCCCGCATGCGACATTACGCTGGTCATGATCCGCTCGTGCGAGATGAAGGCATTGCGCCGTTCTAAGCTAATGCCACTGTTGCTCGTCCTCGCGACGCCGGCGTTCGGTCAACAGTCCACCTCGGCTGGCCGGCCGGCGGGCGACAGCGTCTGCGCCGTCGCCGGCGCGTCGCCGACGGAGCCGATCGCGCTCGTGCTCTCGGGTGGCGGCGCGCATGGCATCGCGCACATCGGCGTGCTCGAGGTGTTGGACAGCCTTGGCATTCGGCCGAATCTCGTCGTCGGCACCAGCATAGGTGCACTCGTCGGTGCGCTCTACGCCGGCGGCATGTCCGGTAAGCAGCTCGACTCACTGGTCCGGCGACTGCCCCTCGATGAGCTCTTCCGCCGGTATCCGCCGGTCTCCTTCCTGACCGCGGGCGACCTCTCGACGCCGATCGTGACGCAATCGCCGGCGTTCGTTGTGGAGCAGTACGGCGCGAGCGTCCGCGTCCAGAGCCCCGCGGCGCGCGAGCGCCAGCTCAACGCGCTGCTCGATCAGTTGCTTCTGCGCGCGAACGTCGCGGCCGGCGGCGATTTCTCGCGGCTGCCCATTCCCTTCGTTGCCGTGGCGACGGATATGCGCAACCGTTCGCCCGTCGTGCTGCGCCGCGGCGACCTCGCGCAGGCGGTGCGCGCCAGCGCGGCAATCCCGATCGTCTTCGCTCCGGTGGCGGTCGATGAGCATATCCTCATCGACGGCGGCCTCACCGCGAACGTGCCCGTCGGCGTCGCGCGGGAAAGCGGGGCGGCGCGGCTCATCGTCTCCGACGTCGGCACGATCGTCGGCAAGGCGCTCGACGCCCAATCGACGACCGGCATGCTGACGTACCTCCTCGACTTTCTCTTCTCGCAGGGTCCGTACGCGCTCACCCCCGGCGACATCGGCATTCGCCCCACGGTCGACGAGTTCGGCCTTCTCGACTTCGCGCGTGATGCACTCGAGCCGTTGCGACGCGCCGGATACGACGCGGCGCGCCAGACCTTCAGTGGGTGTCCGGCGCCGCGCGCCCTTCTTCCCCGGCGCGGCGCCGGAACGCCTTCTTTGGACGAACGGCGCATCGCCGACCGATTGGCGCGATTGATGGATGAGGGAGTGTACGAGAGCGTCTGGCTCAATCCGCGTCGTGGCATCACGCGAGCCGACTCTCTCAGCATCTTGACGGACGTGGGACGCCTCACCTTCACGCCGGTCGCCACCATTGCTCCTGGCCGCTTCGCCGGCGTCGGCCTCGCGTACGACAGTCACGATGGGCTCATCGCGTCGGTGAGCTCGGCGAGCACCGCTCTCGCGCAAGGGCGCGTCTCCGTCAGCGGCGACGTGAGTGTCAGCGAGTGGCGACAGCAGGTGCTCCTGGTCGCGACGGCGCTGCGCCGCCATCCGCTCCGCGCGGAGAATGGCGCGCGTCCGGGGAGCCTCACCGAGCTCCTTCCCGATCCGCGCTTCGATGAGCCACCCTGGTCGATGCTCACGCGCGATCTCGTGCGCACGACCTTTAGCCTCACCGGTACGAGACAGACCATCCGTCTCTACGATGACGAGGGCCACGAGATCGCGCGTCCCGCGTCGCGCGACGTCCTCGCGTTCGCCGGCGGCACGGCGACGTTCGGCGGCGGCTGGGAAGCGGCGCTCGGACCCATCGAGCACGTGTGGTGGAACAACGCGGATGAGCCCACCCTGCAAGCCGACAACGCGACCGGTGGGCTGCTCCGCGCCGCGCGGTTGTTCGCCACTCGCACGAGTGGTCCCGATCAGAGCTCGATCCCCGCGATCGCCGGTGAAGTGATTTTCACGAGTCACTATCGCCGCGGATTGGCGACGGCAGACCTCATCACCGACCGCGACGGCTTTCAACTGCGCACTCGCGCGTCGTTAGGCGCCGGCGTCGATCTCCCCCTCGCCGCCGAGATCGTCCTCGGTGGCCCGGCCGGCTTTCCCGGTCTTCTGCCCGGTGAGCGGCGCGGCGACCGTGTCGGTTTCCTGTCCGCCGCCCTCGCGCATCCTCTCGTCGGGCCGGTCTACTGGCGCGTCGAGGCCGGCCGCGGCTGGAGTCAGCTCGACAACCCGGCACCAGGCTCGTTGGGCACGCCCGAGGCCGAAGGCTGGATCACCGGCGCCGACTTCGGCCTCGCCGCCGACACGCCCCTCGGCCCGGCGACGATCTCGTATGGGATTTCGACGAGTGGGCAGCGGGTATTCAAGCTCAGAGTCGGCAGTTGAGAAGTGCCGGTGATCAGTGGCGAGTGCTTGTCGGCGCTGATGCGGTACCCGCTCGCCGTAGTGTTTCTTCGTCCAGCATCTCCCGGAGCCTAACGATCGCCGGATGGCCGGCCGTGAATGCTCGACCGTAGCCGAGATTGAACCGATAGTCGAAATCGGGCGGGTTTTCCCCCTGGGTGTGCTGCAGGATCGTCTCGAGTTTGTCGAGCGCCTTGGCGACGCGCGCCTCGCGCGACGACGCGGCCTCGTACTCGTCCCACAACGCCGTGATCTCCCCTCTGACCTTTTCCGGCAGGGGCGCGACCAGTGTGAGAAGATCCTCACGCTCCTGCGCCGCCTTCCTCGCCGTCGGGTCGCTCGCGAGTCGGCGTGCCTGCTCCGGAGCGGGCACGTCCCCGCCGATCGCTTCGCCGAGGTCGTGCACCACGCACATCGCGACGAGGCGCGCGATGTCGACGTCGGGGAATTCTTCGCGCAGCACCAACGCCATCAGACACAGCCGCCACGAATGCTCGGCCACGCTCTCCGGAGCTCCGTCGGACGTGTATGCGCTGCGTGTCGTGACCTTGAGGCGTTCGGCGGCGCGAAGGAACTCGAGGATGCCACTGAGGTGGGCAAGTGAGCTCGCGTCGGTCATCCGCACCGTCACTGCGGAGTCGTCAACCGTCCGCCGCCGGCGCTATTCGCGCCTTCGGGAACTTGCCCCGCGCGCTCCGCCAGCAGCTTCGTGACGAAGCGCTGGCCCTCCCCCATCCGTTCCATTTCGAGGGCGATGGTGTCCACCGCCTCCTCGATCCTCGCCAGCCGAGCCTCGAGTGCGAGATTGTTCGACGCGGAGCCCTTGAGTGTTGCCATCTGCTCCTTGTGCTTGAACCACATCTTGGCAAAGACGACGATCGCCGGGATGGCAAAAACCACCGGGACGATGATGACTTCAGGATCGGCCATGACTCTTCCGGAAAGGGCTGCGTACGCGGGGGGGGGGCACCGACTGTACGGCGCGCCGTAGCCGGAGGTTCCGCGCGAGCCTCCGCATGGTCGAACGCTGTACTACGCGCCGCCTCCTGTCCAGTGACGTCACTCTCCGCGCAGCGCGATGAGAGGATCGACGCGCGTCGCGCGTCAGGCGGGGGACACCACGAGGGGAGCCATGAACAATGTCATCCCGAGCGAAGCGATGGATCTGCTCTTCCAGGCATGGGTGCAGATTCCTCGTCGCTTCGCTTCTCGGAACGACAGTTCTTCAGAGGTTCCTCAGGGAGTTCGGCGGGAGTCCAGGCCCCTCAACAACACCTGGGTCCGTTGCAGCACGGACGCTTCCGGCGCCCGACCCGCATCGATGTCGCGCTCCACCGCGGCCCTGAGCGCCGCAAAGTCACCCGCGGGCGCACGCCGCGCAACGAGCGAGTCGATCGCCGCCGCCGCCGCCGGTGCCGGGACGCGCCGCGTCAATAAGTCGGCGAGCGCGACGAGCGGCGTCGCGAGCGACGTCGCGCCATTCGTCGCGGCGCGATGCGTGTCCTGGAGGCGTGTCAACATCGCCGGCGTCGCGCCCACGTGCAGCGCGCTCGCCGCCGCGACGAGGTCGGCATCGTCCGCCGCCGCGCCTAACGCGGCGCGCGCCTCGCCCAGCTCGCGCGCCAACGCCCGCACCGCCACGATGATGCGTGCGTCTTCCGCGCCCTTGAGCACTCCTTCCGCCGCCTTCGCGTACAGCGGTTCGTCTGGGAGCCGCACCGCGCGCAACGAGTCGCCGAGGCGCGCGATCGCCTGACGAGTCGCCGGCGCGAGCTGCACGGGCAAATCTGCCGCCGTGAGCGCGGGCGCGGACGGCCGCTGCGCGCCGGCGCCGAACGCCACACTCGCGAGCGCGGCCGCCGCGAGCACCAACCGGCGAGCGCTGATCATGACTTCGCTGCTCCTCCCACGAGCACGACCGAGCTCGGAACGCCGAAATCGTCGTCGCCGGCGCGTGGCGCCGCCGGATCGGGCGCCAGGTCGCCGTCGACAATGAAGGCGTACACGTGCCGACCCGGCGCGAGTGGGACGTCGATCAGCCAGGCCCGGCCGTCGGTCGAGCGATTCATCGGCATCGCCGTTGGATTCCATCGGTTGAAATCACCGACGAGCGAAACGCGCGACGCGTATGGCGCCACGAACACGAATCGCACCGTCGCATGCCCGCCGCTCGCGGCGGCGCTCTCGCCAGGGAGTGGCATCGTCGCCGTCAGATCGGTGAGGGCCGCGCTCGAGGGCGGCGCGTACGGCCGGCCGAGGAGGAGCGCGGTCAGCAGTCCACCGGCTATGGCGCAGGCGAGCCCCGCCGCGATCGCCGTCAGCGGGCGCAAACGCCAGCGCCTAACGACGCGCTCGGTCTCGGCGCCCGATCCAGGCGGCGCGAGCATCGACACGCCGCGCAGCAGCCCGGCGCGGAACTCCGCGCGGATCGGCACCGGTGCGCGCAGCTCTGCCGCGACCCGCTCGATCGACGATTCCTCGCCGTCTCGCTCTATCGCGTCTTGTCCGGCTTCATGATGTGACATCATTGACCTCACCGAGTAATTCCTGCAGCCGCTCGCAGGCGCGCTTCACTCGCATCTTGAGCGCGGACACGCCCGCGCCCGTCACGGCCGCCATTTCGTCGTAGCCGAGCTGCTCCACGTGCTTCAACAGAAACGCTTCACGCTGATCCGGCTCGAGCATCGCCACCGCTCGCCCGATCTCGATGCGAAGCTCCGTCGCGGCAGCCTCGTCGCCCGACACCGCACTCTGTAACGCATCTTCGTCGGTCACGACGCGCCGCGTATACCGGCTGCGCTGCAACAACGAGGTGCGACATCGATTCACCAGTATCGCGAACAACCACGTGCGAAAGCTGTTCGAGGAATCGTACGTCGCCAACGCGCGGTACGCGCGCAGCAATGCTTCCTGCGTGACGTCCTCCGCGTCGTGTTGGCCGCCGAGCATGCGCGTCGCGAAGCGAAGGCAAGGCTGCAGATGCCGATCGACGAGAATGGTGAACGCCCGTGGGTCTCCATCGAGCACGCGGCGGACGAGCATTGCATCGGTCATGCTATCTGCGTCTACCTTCGCGACCGCCACGAGCGTCACTTCGTCACGCCCTCCGTGCCCGGCTCCCGCTCCGACGCGGACTCGATCACGACGAGCCCCACCTCGCCGGCGAAGTCGTCGTTCATCGTCGTGAGACCGGGCGGGACGATCCAGCTTCCCCCGTCGATGCGCACATTCAGGCGGTGTGTACCGGCGGCCAGCGGCATGGTGAGCGTCCAGCGCCCGTCGCTGCCAGGCTCGAGCGTCACCGGTTTCCATCCGGTGAAGTCGCCCGAGATCTCGACGCGCGATGCGTGCGGCGCGCGGAGCGCCAGCCGGTAGCTTCCCTCCCCGACTGCCTCGATCGCGAGCGGACTCACCGCGCTCGCCGGCGCCAGGGGGTGAACCTCGGTCGCGGCCCTCGTTAGGCTCGGCGAGATCCGGAAGCCGAGCGTCACGTAACGATGCTCGGCGTCGAGGGCGAATCGGCCGCCGGTGGAGTTTCCCGCGCCGAGGACGAGTGAGAGCGGCGCCGAAAGCCTAACGGCGAGATTCGCCGACGCCCAGGCGCCGGACGGGACGCCTCGGCTCGCGAGCCGGCCCCCCATCGCGAGATCCACCGAGACCAGCTGCCCCTCCCACGCCACTGCCGCTTGCGTCTCCGCCCAGCGCTGTAGTCCGGACCGACGCGTGCTATCGGTAATCGTGCGCACGACCTGCGTGCTGTCCCACTGCCCGGTCGTGCTGTCCTGGAACGAGTTGTAGCTCGTGATGGTGCGGCTGAAGTACGAGTTCCCCGACACCGCCGCGCTCCGGCGCACCGCCGAGACCGAGACGACAACGTTTCCGACGCGCTGCCATCCGCCCGTCTCGATGCGCGGCTGCTCGATCGCGTCCTTGAAGCCGTTGCGCCTCACGACGTCGCCGCCGAGCCACACCCCTCGCGTCGGCGTCGCCGCCCAGGATAGCCTCGCGCCGGCGAGTAACTCATACTGAGATGCGCCGGTCGCGGCGGTGCGCGCGAAGGCGCCGCGCAGCAACGCGCTCCACGGACCTACCGGAGCCGTCTGTGTCTCGCCGCTCAATCCGATGCGGGGTTGCCAGCCGAAGGCGGACCCCCCGGTGCCGCCGCCCGCTTCCAGTCGGCTCGGCAGTTGCGCCTGGACCGGAGCAATGGCCAGGAGGACCAAGGACGTGACGAGACGGCAATTACTGAGTGTCATTGTGTCTCCGGTGCGGAAATCCGCACAACGAGGGACCAGCAAGCCCTGTCGTTCTACCCGCGCATCTGGTCGTGGCGTCACAATCACGCGAAATACGCCTGACAAGAGGCCAAACGGTGACGACGGCACCCTGGTCACAGGTAATACGTAAAAGCAGCGACGCGTGCCGTCGCATCAGTTGCGCCGTCGCGTCAGCTACGCCTTCAATGATTCCCGGAGGATCCACCTGATGAAGATCCGCAGCCTAACAGTGATCGTCGCCGCGGGGATGATCGCCGCCGCTTGCAGTGCTGATTCACTGGACCCCGCCCCTTCGCCCGACCTCCGCACCGGTAACAAAGGATCGGACACGGCGATCGTGAGCGGTCCGCAGACACCGCCGCAGGTGCCGCCGGTCGTTGCGAGCTTCAACCTTTCCGGCGTCGTCTCCGGGAGGGAGCCAGGCGCGGACACGACGAGACAATCGCCGCTGCCTAACGCCGGCGTGACCCTGGTCAAGGTCGGCACCGTGGAGGGCGACACGCTGAAGCCGAGCGTGACGGTTGCGAGCACGACCACGGATGCCAACGGTGCGTACCGCCTGGAGAATCTCCCGCCCGCGTACTACCGCATCGACTACACCGCTCCCGCGGGCTCGCCCTTCAGCGACGGATCGTGGGGTGTCGGCCCGGCGCGCGAAACCGAGATCCGGGTCAACATCGCGCTCGCGCGGAAGCCCTAACGAGTCCGCCCGATCCTCGTGGCGGCGGCGCACCCGCGCCGTCACGAGGGAAGCGGCCGGACGACGCGCAGGTACGCGGCCCAGGGTCCCACCGCCTCGCGGTACTGCACCGCCATCACCCGCACGATTTGCGACAGATGCGTCAGGTCGTGCCCGACCCAGGTCGCCAGATGCTGCGCGAGGGTGACGCGCCCGAATTCCGGATGCCGCCCTTCGCGCGAGAGGTCGGCGCTCGTTAGGCCCAGCGCCGCCAGCGACGCGAGACTCTCGCGCCGGTGCACCGCGAACTCGTCGACCAGTTCCTCCACCGGCCGCTCGCGGCGCTCGGCGAAACCGGAGGTGCGATCGAAGGGCGGAAAGGGCTTGCGGTCGCCCCACTCCATCAGGTGACGCACGCGCGGGATCCAGTCGGCGCTCTCACCGTGGATCAGATGCGCCAGCACTTCGCGCACGGTCCACGTGCCGGCGCCTTCGTCGACCTGCGTCCATCGGTCCGGCAGCCCGCAGAGCAGCGACCGGAGCACCAATGGTGTGCGCTGGAGCACCGGGACGGCGGAGACCAAATCGAAGTCCATCGGCCTTCCTGTTCGAGACTCGAGAAAGTCTGCGGTGCGGGGCGCCCCGAGTCCAATGAGGATTTGTCCGTGTCGTCATGAACGACACGAATGCTTTCGCGGAAGGGAATGCATTGGACTCACACCTGTCGGCACGCCACATTGCAGATGTCGCTCGCCAACCATGAAGCGGGCGCATTGCACTGGCTTCGCAACTCGACGCCCATCCGTCACCGCGAGCGCCCCCATGCGTCTGGAGATTCGCGACTTCCGTCTCGTCGTCGCCATCACCGAGCTCGGCACCCTTACGCGCGCCGGCCATCAGCTCAACCTCACTCAGTCCGCCCTCAGCCACCAACTCGCCGACCTCGAACGACGTCTCGGCGCGTCGCTCTTCGAGCGGTCGGGGCGCAAGATGATTCCCACCCGCCTCGGCGCGCGGCTCGCCAGTCACGGCAAGGAGCTGCTCCAGCGTATCGGTGACGTCGAGCGCGAGCTGTTCGACGCGGCGGCGCGGCGCGAGGCCGTCCTGCGGATCGCGACCGAGTGCTACACCTGCTACCACTGGCTCCCGCCAGTGCTGCACGAGTTCCGGCAGCTGCACCCCGCGGTGGACGTCGAGGTCGTGCCGTCGGCGACGGCGCGTCCCCTCGCCGCGCTCATCGCCGGCAAGATCGATCTCTCCATCGTCAGCACGGTCTCGCGCGACCGGCGTGTCACGTTCACGCCGTTGTTCGATGATGAGTTGTTGCTCATCACGTCGCCGGAGCACCGGCTCGCCGGACGGCGGTCGGTCGACCCGGCCGAGCTGCGTCGCGAGCGGGTCCTGCTCTACTCCAAGCCGGACGAGAGCACCGTGTACCGCCGCGTGCTCGCGCCGGCCGGCGTGAGTCCCCGGCAGGTGACGCCGATTCAGCTCACCGAGGCGATGATCGAGCTCGTGCGGTCGTCGATGGGCGTCGCCATTCTCGCGCGCTGGGCCGTGCAACGCGACCTCGACGCGGGCGGCCTGTGCGCCTCGTCGCTCGGCAGCGACGGCGTGCGGCGCCGCTGGCGTGCCGCGACGCGCGCCGCCGGCACGACGCCCTCGTATCTCGCCGCGTTCGTCGAGTTTCTCCGTCGCGTCATCTCCCATCCGCCGCGGAGCGCGCCGCAATTCACGATGCTCCGGAGCGTCACCCGGCAGGGAAAGGCGGCGCTGGCCGCGGGGGCGTGATTGTCATCCCGAACGAAGCGAGGGATGCCCAACGACTTCTACTCGGCGCGCATCGCGATGAGCGGGTCCACCGCCACGGCGCGCCGCATCGGTACGACGCACGCCAGCATCGCCGTGCCGAAGAGCAGCAACGCGCCCGCGGCAAAGGCGAGTGGATCACTGCGTGGCACGCCGTAGAGCATCCGGTCGATGAACTTCGTCGACCAGAGCGCGCCGGCGAGACCGATCGCGATGCCGCCGGCGGCCAGGAGCGCGCCCTCGGTGATGATCGCGCGCGCAATGGCGCGACGCGTCGCGCCTAACGCGATGCGGATGCCGATCTCGCGCGTCCGCTGCGCGACGGCATACGCGAGCACGCCGTAGAGGCCGACCGCCGCGAGAACGAGCGCGAGCAGGGTGAACGTCGCGAGCAACAGCATCGTGAATCGCGGGCCCGCGATGCTCTCGCGCATCGCGTCCTCGACGTTCGTCACGCTCGGCGGCGGCAGATGGTGATCCATTTCCGGGATGAGCTGTCGCACGCTCGCGATCGCATTCGCTCCCGGCTTCATGCGCACGATCAGCGCGGGCTGGTACTGAGCGTGGAAGGGAATGTAGATCAGCGGCTGGCTCGCTTCCGACGTGAGACCGCTCGTGAACGCGTTGCTCACCACGCCGACGATGGTGCGCCAGTCGCCGTCTCCATTGAAGACCCAGCGCAGGCGACGTCCGACGGCGCTCTGTCCCGGCCAGTACTTCCTCGCGAAGCCCTCGTTGACGATGACCTGGTTCGACTTGTCGGTGGTATCCGAGAACGTCGCCCCCTGAAGCAGACGCATCCCCATCGCGCGAAAGTAGTCGGGCTGGACGCCGTTGTAGTTGATGAACGACGTCGTCCCCGGCGGCGGCGGCGCCTGGTCTTCCGTCTGCAGCGCGCCGATGAGAAAGTTCTGCATCGGCGGGGCGCCCTCCGCCATCATCGCGCTCTCGACGCCGGCGATGCCGCGGGCGCGCTGGACGAGCTCGGCGACGAACGCGCGGTGCGCCGCCGGAGTCGGGTACGCTTTCTCGGGGAGCACGACCTGGATGCCGTACATCCGGGCGGGATCGAATCCCGGATCCCTCGTTTGCAGGCGAATCACGCTGCGCACGAGCAGCGATGCGCCGACGAGTAGCGTCGTCGAGAGCGCGATCTCACTCACCACCAGTATTCCGCGGAGCCGATTCTGCCGCCGTGAATGCGAGGTCGACAGCGTGCCGGCCTTGAGCGACTCGTGCGTCGAATGCCGCGCCGATTGAATGGCTCCGACGACGCCGAAGAGAAGGCCGGTCAGCGCACTGAGCGCGATGGTGACGAGCAGCGTCGTCGTGTCGATGCGCCCGGTGTCGAGCTCGGAGAGGCTCTCGGGGCGCAGCGCGATCAGCATCTTCAGACCCGCCCAGCCGACGAGCAGTCCACCGACGCACCCGGCGGCCGCGAGCACGAGGCTCTCCGTCAGCAGCTGCCTCACGAGCCGGCCGGTCCCGGCGCCTAACGCGGCCCGAATTGCCAGCTCGCGCTGCCGGGTCGCCGCGCGAGCCAGCAGCAAGTGCGCGACGTTCGCGCAGGCGATGAGCAGGACCAGCGCCACCGCCGCGCTCAGGAGCAACAGGGATTGGCGGATGCTCACCATCTGTGCCGGCGGCACGAGCTTCGAGTGAAATTGGCTCGTGGCCACTCGATGCTTCTCGGGGTGGCTGTCCGCACCCTTCCCCGACGACGCATCGATCCTCGCCGCGATCGAGTCGAGCTCCCGCTGGGCTGTCCCGTACGTCACCGCGGCTCGCAGACGGGCGACGGCGGAGAGACCAACGTTGTCCGCGCGCAGATCGAGCGGGAGCCAGACGTCGGTGGTCGGCGCCATGTGCGACGGGAGCTTGAGCGACGACGGGGTGACCCCGATGATGCTGTACGGCGCGCCATCCAGCTCGAGCGTTTGTCCGATGACGCCGTGGTCGGCGCCGTACCGCGACCGCCACATCGCCTCGCTCACCATCGCGACGCGACTGCCTTCGGCAATGTCTTGCGGCGAGAAGAACCGCCCGATGAGCGGATGCTTATCGGCGAACGTTGCGAAGCTGGGCAGGATCGACGCGGCGTGCACCGTCGACGCGTCGCCACGCGGCGGCACGAGCGTCATGTCCGTCGTCGTGTACGCCTCGATGTCCTCGAACGAGCGCGAGGCGTCGCGCCACGCGCGCACGAGCGGCGGGTTGGGAGAGACCATCACCGTCATCCCCGTCTTGTTCCCCTGGGTCGGCTCCTGAAAGAGGATCACGACCCGATCGGCGTGCGGATACGACAGCGGATGCAGAAGCAGGTTGTTCACGATGCTGAACACCGCCGTGTTCGCGCCGATGCCTAACGCCAGCGTCAGTATCGCGACGGCGGTCCAGCCTTTCTGCCGTCCGAGCGTGCGAACCGCGAAGCTGACATCCTGGACAAACGCGTCGGCGAGTTGGGCGCGGGTCATGCGGCGTTCTCTCCTCGTGGTGATCGTCAGACACTCGGCGCGATTGGTCGCGAGATCGCCGAGGCGCCGCGCCGTCGCTTCCCGCGCGGCGGCCTCCGACATCCCGCGTGCCACGTAGTCGGCCACCCGCATCTCGATGTGGAAACGCAGCTCGTCGTCGACGTCCGCTTCGGCGCGCGGTCCCCAGAAGCGGAGATACCGGCGCCAGGTCGCGGCACGGCGCGCGCTCGGAGCGTGATCGTCGTTCATATCACCGCGTCGCCGGCGCCGTCCGCAGGACCTTGAACACCGCGTCGGAGAAGCGCGCCCACGAATCGTGCGACGCCGCGAGCTGCTTCTTGCCCAGGGTCGTCAGGCGATAGAACTTCGCGCGCCGATTGTGCTCGCTGATCCCCCACTCGGCGGCGATCAGGCCCTTCTCCTCGAGCTTGTGGAGCGCGGGATAGAGCGATCCCTCCTCGACCTGCAGAACGTCGTTCGTGCAGTGCTCGATCCAGCGCGCGATGCCGTAGCCGTGGCTCGGGGACCACGAGAGGGTCTTGAGGATCATCAGGTCGAGGGTGCCCTTCAGGAAATCGACGGAGGAATCCATGCGCGGCGCGGCGACCGTTTGGCGTAGAGCGAAATGAACTACCCTAGGACTCCGAGGTATATACATCGGACTCCTAGGGTAGTCAAGATTCAGCTTTCACACTCGCCTACTGGCCGGCCGTTGTCGTCGCTGGCGGTGTCTCTCCCTATCCTCAGTGCGGAGTCACGGCGCGCGCGCGGACATTCTCCGCCGGGGGTTGGTGACCCTTCTCGACCAGGAGCTTGGTCGTGAACCGCTGTGCCTCGCTGATGCGCTCGACCTCGACGGCGGTGGCGTCGACCGCCTGCTCGATCCGCGTCAGCCGCTGCGAAATCTCGTCCATCGCCGCTCCACCCTTCAACTCGGGCTTCCGCCGATTGACGATACTCAAGATGATCTTCGTTAGGCAACCGAGCGTCGCCATCATACCAGCGAAGACCATCAATTCTTCGAGAATCTCGTTGTTCATGCGTGCTCCTTTCTGCGGCGCCGTCCCTACGCGGTCCCGCCGGGCGCGGTTTCTGAAAGCTGAATTCTCGGCGCTCCCTCGTCCAGTCGCGACGGTGAATCGGAGTCCCGCGGTCGCCTCAATCGCGCCGTCGGGAAGTTAGGCTAGGCCGCGGGCACGAACCACAGCGGGCGCCGGTATCGAATACAGATCTCTTCCCCCTCCGCGATCGCGTGGAGCGCCACCAGCGTCACCGTCTGCTCCGCTTCGTGGCAGACGATCCTGGCGTTCGGATCATCGGCATGGTTGCACAATGAAATGACGCCAAGCACGATGCAGGCGCGATTCCGCCGTTCGCCGAAGCGGAAGTTGTAGTCACCGAGGCGCGTCTTCGAGATGCGCCCCGCGTCTTCATCATCGTAGACGATGACGGGACAGGTGACGATCGACGTCCCCTCGCCAATGTGCGCCGTCGCCACGAGGCCGCGTCCTTTGCGCTTGAATTGCCGGATCGCGAACATGGTCCGCTGCAGCGTATTGGGTGGTGGGAGCTCTCGACTCACGCAGTTGACGCCGCATCGAGAATGGAGTCACGGAGTTGTGACGCTCTCACGGTCGCGAGCCGGCGTGATGGACAATAGTTTCGGCGTATGGTCACGATCCTCATCCCACTGCTCCTGGCGCCGGCGCAGCAGCCACCCGCGCCCAAACGAACCGTCCCCGATCCGGGCGTCATCGTCGGCGCGCAGCAAGTCACGCCGGCTGGCGTGCAGTCCGTGTTCCAGGGTCGAGTCACCGGCGTGCGCTTTGGCGTGAACCCCGCCGAGCTGTGGGTGGCGGTTCCCGGGTCGGCGTACCACCTCGCCTGGGCCGACAATCGTGTGCTCGGACGCGGCGCCTTCAATGGTCCGTCGGGCGTGCAGGCGATCGCCATCGACCCGGT
Source organism: Gemmatimonadaceae bacterium (assembly GCA_036557635.1). Lineage (GTDB taxonomy): Bacteria > Gemmatimonadota > Gemmatimonadetes > Gemmatimonadales > Gemmatimonadaceae > AG2. Next base: position 33,809 of record DATBHD010000069.1, on the reverse strand, counting down.
GAGAGGACGCGCCGCGGTGAGCACCATCGGCCATCTCCCCATCGCCGCGGGCGAAGGGCAGATCCCCGGCACGCTGCGCCGCGTCGCCTCTCGTCCCGCCGCACAGTTGAGCTTTTTCGACGACAGCGCCCGTGGCGCGACGATTCCCATGGTCTTCTCGTCAGGCGCTCTCGGCGAGTACTTGATCGGCGCACCGGCGATCGCGAGTCGGAAGAACGCGAGTGGCCACCGCGTCGCCGTTGTTCCCCTCACCGTCGAAGATCGCCTAACGGTGGTCGACGCCGACAATGGAACGCCGCTGGCGTCGATCCCGATTGGCGTCGCGCCGATCGCCGCCGTGGTCTCCGCGGACGGATCCGTCGCGTACGTCACGAATCTCGGCGGAGCCAAGCCCGGGCCGCGGGACCGTTCGGCTCCGCAGCTCTTCGATGCACGCGGAGAGTCTGTCCGCGTCGATGCCCGCGGCATCGCCGAACGGGGAAGTGTCGTGCGCGTCGATCTCGCCGCGGGTCGCGTGACTGACTCCATCGTCGTCGCTCGGCATCCAACCGGCATCGTGTGGGACACGGCGCGCGCCCGCCTGTATGTCGCCGCCGGTAATGATGATTCGGTGAGTGTCGTCGACACGCGCGCGAATCGGCTCGTCGGCGGTATCGGGATCGCGCCTTTTCGCGAGCGGCGCATTGGGGCGTCGCCGACGGCGGTCGCGCTCTCCCCCGACGGACGCACGTTGTACGTCGCGCTCGGCGCGCTCAATGCCGTCGCGGTCTACGACGTGTCGGCGAGCAGCGCGTCGGCGGCGGTGTTCCACGGCCTGATCCCGACGGCCTGGTATCCGTCGAGCCTCGACGTGAGCCGCGACGGCCGGCATCTCGCCGTCGGCGCGCTGCTCGGCGTCGGTGCCGGCGAAGGGCGCACCGAGGGGTCGCCGGGGAAGCGCGGCCGATACGTATTTGCCGAACGCGGCTCGGTGAGCGTGATCGAGATCCCCAGCCGGACGCAGCTCGCGGCGTACACCGCGGCCGTGGCCGCCAACAACCGGCTGACGCTCGCCTCGGCGCCGGCGCGCGATTCGGTGGCCCGCGCCGCGGTCGTGCCGCGGGCCGTGCCGGAGCTGCCCGGAGACTCGTCGCTCGTTAGGCACGTCGTCTACATCATCAAGGAGAATCGCACCTACGACCAGGTGCTCGGCGATCTCGGGCGTGGCGACGGGGACAGCTCGCTCGTGATCTACGGCCGTGACGTGACGCCGAATCAGCACGCGCTCGCCGAGCAGTTCGTCACCCTCGATCGGATCTTCGCCAGCGGCGGTAATTCCGCCGACGGCCATCAGTGGCTCACGCAGGCGAACGAGACCGAGTACGCGCTCTGGCCGCTGTACGCGGGGCGCAGCTATCCCTCCGAGGGGATCGATCCGCTCGCGTACTCGTCGGGGGGATTCCTCTGGGAGTCGGCGCAGGCCAAAGGAAAGAGCGTGACCGTCTTCGGCGAATACGCGCCGGCGCCGTCGGACTCGATTCCCGGCGTGCGGGCCTCGCTCCTGGCGGAGTACCAGGCGAACGAGCGGCGCGGGAGCGTGTACTTCCGCGACCTGATGCGCTCGCGCTACGACACGCACTCGGACATCCCGTCGCTCGATCGCATTCTCGTGCGCGAGTATCCGGGGTGGACGCAGGAAGTGCCGGATGTCGTGAAGGCGCAGGTGGTGCTCGACCACTTGCGCGAGTGGGAAGCCAAAGGCGCGATGCCCGACCTGGTGATGATGATCCTGCCGAGCGATCACACCGTCGGCACGTCGCCGGGGTGGTGCGTGCCCCGCGCCTGCGTCGCCGACAACGACCTCGCGTTAGGCAAGATCGTCGACGGGCTGTCGCACTCCTCCTTCTGGAAGGACATGGCGATCCTCGTCGTCGAGGACGACGCCCAGAACGGCGTCGATCACGTCGACGGGCACCGTACGACGGCCTTCGCCATCTCGCCGTTCGTGCGCCGGGGCGCGGTGGATCACACCTTCTACAGCCAACCGAGTGTGGTGAAGACGATCGAATTGATGCTCGGGCTCCCGGCCTTGAGCCTCTTCGATCTCGTCGCCACCGACATGCGTGCGAGCTTCATCGCGCCGGGTGAGCAGCCGGACTACGCGCCGTTCACCGCGGCGCCGGCGACGCAACGCCTCGACGAGACGAACGCGCGGGTGAGCGAGATTCGTGGTCCCGACGCGGCGGCGCGCCGGCGCGCGGCGCTCGCGTCGCTCCGCATGCGCTTCGACGGGCCTGACGAGGCGCCGTCGGACGCCCTCAACCGCATTCTGTGGCACACCGCGCGCGGCTGGCGCGCCCCGTACCCCGCCGTCCGCCAGTCGCTCTTCTTCCCGATGTCGCGCGACATCGCCGATGAGGACCGGGAAGAGGCACGCCCCGGCGCACCAAAGCGTTAGGCGCTGACGTTAGGCTCGGCGTGCCTTCCACGTGGCGTCGCGCGATTGGCGCGGCGCCGCGATGTCGTTATGTTTGCACCACGCTCCCTCCCCCCCCCCCGACCCCGAGCAATCATGCGCACATTGTCTCCGTCCTTCATCGTCGTTCTCGCCGCGCTCGGCGCGGCGCCGGCCACGGTCGCGGCGCAGAGCGAACATGACGTGGCCGCGTACTTCGCGATGATCGCCAGTCCCATCGGCACGCTCCCGCCGATTCTCTCGAACGCGATGCTCGGTCGTCCGATGACGTCTCCGGATATCGCCGTGCGCTATGGCCACCTGCCGATCGGCGACGCCGCCGCGAATACATTCGACGCGCGGATCGGCTTTCCCGCCGGCACGAAGGTGATGATGGGTGTGAATGCCGGCTACGAGAGTTACAGCAGCTGCGGCGGCTGCGACGGCCACTTCATCGGCGGCGTGAACGCCGAAGGGCGACTCGCGAGCTCGATGCTCGGTACGGGCTCCGATGCCGCGCTGCTCAACATCGGGTTGAACGGCGAGGCGGGATTCGGCCATGAGTCGGGCTCCACCGCCTTCAGCCTGAACGCGGGGCTGCCAGTCGCGCTGGTGTCGGGCACCGGCACGCTGAGGATCGCGCCGTTTCTCACACCCGGCTTCGGCTGGGGACGCATCTCGGGGGGCGGCGACTCGGTGAACGGGACGCGATTTCTCCTCGGTGGCGGCATCACCTTTCAGAGCCTAACGAACAACCTCGGCGTCAATCTCGGATTTCAGAAAGTATTCATCGATGGCGGCGACACGATGTTCGGTGTCTCGCTCATCTTCGGGACGAAGTGATCGGCGGTTGCGCTCGAGCTCGCCGTGTTGTGACGTAGCACACAAACCGAGTCGTTAGGCACTCGAACACACGTGTGGCGAGGGTCACACCGCCGGGCGTTGCGCGCGGTGCGACCTTTGCAACGTTTCGTCGTCCCCTCAACGGACGTGACGACGATGAGAAGACTCTCTACAGGAGTCGCCATTCTCGTTTTGATCGTGGCGGCTCCCCTCGGTGCGCAGGGTATCAACGCCGAGGTTGCGTACGGTGCGTTGATCTCCACGCCGGCCGGCGCGCTACCACCCGCGTTGTCCAACGCGATGCTCTATCGCCCGATGTCGGCGCCCGATGTCGCCGTGCGCTATGGACACATCTCGGACGCGGGAACGAGCCTGAACACATTCGACGCAAGGATCGGCTTTCCCTTCGGCACGAGAGCGATGGTCGGGGTCAACGCCGGCTACCAGGACGCCAGCTGCAGCTTTGGTGACTGCGACAGCCACTTCATCGCCGGGGCGAACGCGGAAGGTCGCCTCGCGAGCACGATGCTCGGTGCGGGCGCGGAGGCGGCGCAGCTGACGATCGGCCTGAACGGCGACGCCGGGTTCGGCAAGAACAACGGGGCTTCCGTTTTCAGCTTCACGGGAGGCATTCCCATCGCGCTCCTGTCGCGCACGTCGAAGGCGCTCATTGCGCCGTTCTTGACGCCAGCCTTCGGCTGGGGACGCGCCTCCGACAACGGCGTGTCCGAGAACGGAACGCGCTTCCTCCTCGGTGGCGGCGTCACGCTCCAAAGCTTGAACAGCCCCATCGGAGCGAATTTCGGATTTCAGAAGGTTTTCATCGACGGCGGCGAGACGGTGTTTGGCGTGTCGCTGGTTGTCGGCAGGCGATAACTCGAGGTAAAGCATGCGCACGGACTGACACGGAGCTTGTCCGAGTTAGTCCGTGCGCAAAGCTTTTCCTCGCAGCAACAAGAGTTACCGATCCGCCGCGGTCGGCCGTTTCACCACCGTCAGCTTCACCGTGCTCGGATACTGCCGCGAGTGGTGCACGCTGTTGTGCGCGATGAGCCCCTGCGTTTCGTCGTAGTTCTTCCCACCGGTGTTCATGTTCCGGTCGAAGCGGGGAAAGTTGCTGCTCGAGACTTCGATGCGAATACGGTGGCCGGCGTCGAAGTAATTGCTCGTCGTCAGCGGGCCTAACGTCACCTTGTACGTCTTGCCCGGCTCCATCCATACCTGCTTGTCGTATCCGTCGCGATAGCGCGCGCGTTGTATGGTCTCATCGAGATTGTACGCGCGCCCGTCGGGATAGACGTCGATGAGCTTGACGGTGAAATCCGTGTCCTTGCGGTCCGACGACGCATAGAGTGTGACCTCGATCGGTCCGCTCACCTCGGTGCCTTCTTTGAGCGGCTCGCTCGAGTAGACGAGAATGTCGGGGCGCGCCTCCATCTTGCGCTGGTCCCAGGCCCCGCCAACCACGGCGTTGCCGGTACAGCACACGTTCCCGCCGTAGGACGGCACGGGATTCATCGGATCGTACTGGAAGCCATCCGGCTTGTCGGCCGAGGGCGCGGTCGTCGTTAGCCGTCCGTCGCCATCGAGCGTGTTCGCCTTCCCGCCGCTCGAGAGGTAGTACGTGAGGGTCTGCGCCCCGCGCGGCGGCCACGTGTCCGACGTCTGCCACTTGTTCAACCCCATCGTGAAGTAGCGGACCTTCGGCAGCGTGTCGAGCAGGTGGTTGTTGTCGCCCTTGAGGAACATGTCGAACCAGCCCCAGGTCAGCGCGTCGTAGTCCAGTCGCGCGTCGCCCATGCTCCGCTCGCCGACGACGGTATTCTCCGTCGCGCGCTTGTACGAGCAGTGGAGCGTCGGCGCGATCACCGCGTACTGCTGGTTCGCGATGTCGGGACGCGCCGTGCGCCGCACGTGGTTGTAGGTCGCCAAGTTCGGCCCGACCGACACGTCGTACCAGGACATGAACCAGAGTCCGGGCACGTTGATGCGCATGTCGTCGTGGAACAGCCCGCCGCGGTACCACGCCGAGTCGTTAGGCGTACGCTCGATCATTGCGCCCCCGGTCGCGATCCCCGGCATGCTGTCGGCGAAGATCCCCTTCGGTCCGTCGACCGCCCGCAAAATGTCCATCTCCGGCAAATGCCGCAGAGCATTCGACCAATCCACCGCCGGCATCTGCTGCGCGAGATCAAACGATTTCGACTCGCGAATGAGATCGGCTTGCGACGTTCCCGGCGGAAACATCGGCCGCACCTGATTCTGCTCGCCGTTCAACCACGCGATGAACAGCATCTGCACCGCGCCGCCCCGATACCAATTCCCCTGTTCATAGTAGGGCGCCACACGTCCCACTCCCGCGCCGAAACCCTGTGGGATGATCGTGCTCAGACCTGGCGGCGCCTGCGCCGCGACGGCCATCTGCCACTCGGCGGTCGACGAGCAACCGATCAACCCGACTTTCCCATTCGCCCACGGCTGCGTCGACATCCATTTGATCGCGTCATAGCCGTCGGTGAGCGGCGGACCGAGGATGTCGTAGTTGCCCTCGGAGAAGAAGTGGCCCCGCTCGTTCATCTCGACGTACGCGTAGCCGCGCTTCACCGCGTCGAGCTCGGCGCCCATGTCGCGCGGGGCGCCATTGCGCACGTCCCAATAATTGAAGTTGTACGGCGTGCGCACGAACACGATCGGGACCGCGCCCGACGCGTTCTTCGGACGATAGACGTCCGCGGCCATGCGCACCCCATCGCGCATCGGGACCATCACCTTGCGGTCGACCACGGCGAGCGACTCGAGCTGCCGCTCCTTGTCCCACCGTTGTTGAATGACCTCAGGGCTGGCTTGCCCTCGTCCTTGCGCGGCGACACATGGCGCGACGGCGGCGATTGCCGCGACGACCATGAGGCAACGGAATTGTGTCGGCATTGTCCTCCCTCCCTCCGGTGCGGACCGACTGATCGGCGTCGGTATCGGGCCGAACATGACTCCGGATCGGCGAGTCAGCAACCGCAGTTTTCCGCGCGTTGTCGAGGGCAATGGTCCTTTGGTCCGACGACGTTTGCCATGGAGGTCGCTACCCGTACAGACGTTTCGTCCGGACCTCCATTGCCCCGGCGCAGTGGCTGCCGGCGACGTCGTGCGCGGCGATTCGCAGCGAGGAGCAACGATGAGCAAGCGAGATCAGAAGGGACCGCAGGGTCACGCTGAAGGAGACCACGGCGACAAGACGCACTCGCGCCACCAGAAAGAGTTGCACAGCGCACCACGCGAGGAGTCGGTCGAGCACCGGCGCGCGCGCGAGCGCGCGCAAGGCGCGGCCAGGGGCCGGCGGAGGCTGGTCGAGGATCGCGAGCAGCACGACGAGGCCGAGCGGGGCAGTGAGAACCCCAAGATCGACGAAAATGCCGACTGAATCGAAGGGAAATCCGCCGCGCGACGACGCCGAGGAACAGCCGGAGAGTGGGTATCCGGATGGGCGTCTCGATACCAAGCCGAGTGCCGACCGGCGCCAGAAGGACGCCGCGGGTGAAGAGCTGCGACGAACCCGGACGGGAAGCGAGGCGGAGTTCGACAGCCGGAAACCCCGATCGTAAGTTCTGCGTTCGACATCGAAGATCGCCGGATGCGAAATGCATCCTTCTGAAGGATTGCTGTGTCTAAACGGTCAACACAGCGCGTCGCGTCATGACAGGCCGCGTGGTCTTGGTAATCACTGCTCCGAGCCCCGCGATGGGCCTGATTGTCCGTTTTTGTCGCGCCGTGACACGTTTCGTGTCCTCGTAAGGCAACGCTCGAGACGGGCGCGCCGATGCGCTCGTGATGCCATATGTGTTCCGCGCACGCTCATTGTGAACGATGCGAAGGATCATTCATGAAATGACTGCGCGTTGGCATCGGTTCTGCGGCGACTCATCGACAGACTCCAGCGGTTGGACAATATGACTCGGATGCGCTCACTGCTCTTGGTTTGCGCCGCTATCGTCGTGTCCCTTCCCGCGCCGACACTCCTGTCGGCACAGGGACCGATGATGTTCGAAGGCTTCGCGGCGAGAAAGCAGCAATCTGCCGATCCTCTGTTCGGCGGACTCGGATTCACAGGCTATAACGGCATCTTCGGCTTGCGAGTCAGTGGCAGCTTGAACGTCGGCAAAACCGACGGCCCCGAGGAAGCCACGAACTTCCAGTTCACGCAGTGCGGCGCGCTGCCGACGCCCTGCCAAACCAAGTCCGTGAGCAGCAGCTACAGGGATCGGGGGCTCTATGTCGGTGGGTGGACCGCTGACGCCGACGTCCTCGTTGAGCCCTTCCGCAAAGTCCCGGTAGTCAAATCCCTGCTCCTCGGGTTCTCGCCGTACGGATTCTTCGGAGTCGGCGGGAGCGGCCTGCGTCCCGAAGGCGGTGCCGACACCTCCTTCGCGACGTTGAGCTACGGCCTCGGCGCGCATCACAACCTCCTCAGCTGGCTCGGCGTCGGCGTGGAAGCGCGCTATCGCCGTCCGCTGCGGAGCGACTCGGCGCTCACGGTCGGCACGCCTCGCAGCTGGGAGTATCGTCTCGGCCTAACGGCGAGCTTTGGCGGCGGCACGCCATTCCGTCGCTACCGACCCGAGCCGCCGCGTCCGCAGATCGCCGAACGTGTGTACATCGCGCCTCCACCTCCGCGGCGCTACATCATCGAGTCGAACAGCCTCGATTCGCGCTTCGCTTCGCGGGTGTTGGCGACGGCGGACGAGTACGTCGGCACGAAATTCCGGAGCGGCGGTGCGAGCCCGCACAGCGGCTTCGACGGCGCAGGATTCGTGAACTGGGTATTCTGGCGCGAAGGCGTGCGTCTTCCGCGGAGCGCACGTCGCATGGCCGACCTCGGCGAACGGGTGTCGACGCGAGCTGGCGCGTTGCGTCCGGGCGATCTGCTCTTCTTCGCAAACGATGGCTACAACATCAACCACGTCGCGATCTACGTCGGCGGCGATCGCTTCATTCATTCTTCGTCGACCGGCAACGGTGTTCGATACGATACGCTTGGCGAAAGGGATCGGGGACGCTGGTTCTCGGGGCATCTCGTGCAGGCGCGTCGCATCACGAGCAACGAGCGGTGGTCCGATTCCTATTACGATGACGACCCGGCGGCGCCGGATCGCGCGCCGAGGCCGAGCCGCTGGTAACTCCCTGAGCCGTTGTGAGAGCAGGACGCCGAGAACGCGTATGAGCGTCATCGGCGTTCTGCCGTTCACAACGTCGGAAAGGCCTAGCGGAGGAGGCGATCGCTAATCGCGTCCGCGGTGGCGCGCGCGTCGAACGCGTCGCTGTTCGTAAGGATGATGATCACCGCCTTCCGATCGGGGATGCGCACGAATGCGTTGCGGTGGCCAATCGCGGTGCCGTATTCGGCGAAGCGGGTGACGCCGCGATAACTGTCGGCGCGCCATCCCGCGCCCCGCGCCGCCGGCTGCCTAACGTCGGCCGATCCGTCGGTGGCCGGCACGCTGTCGACGCCGAACTCGCGGTTGTGCTCGAGCCCCAGCTCCCAGCGATACAGCTCGTCGACATTGGATTGCAGTTGCCCGTCTGGCATCACGACGGTCTTGTGAGCGCCGATCGGAACGAAGATCCGACGCGTCACGAGCTGGGTGAAGGGGATGGCGCTTTGCTTCGTGATGAGCTCGGCGAGCTGTCTCCCGCTGTCGGGCCACGGCGGCGGCGCGGCAAGATACTCTCGCGTCGTGGTGGCGTTACCGGCGTCGATCGGTTGGTCGAGGAAGAGCCTTCCGTCCCGCGCGACGAGCAACGCCGTGGTTGCCGCGAATCCGGCGGAGAGGCCGCCTAACGGGAAATTCGGCACCGTCGTCGTCGGCATGTACCTGGCTTGCGCGGGGATCCCGTACGAGCGATCGACGAGCACCTTGCCGCTCTGGGCGACGAGGACGGTCGCGGCGCTTCCCGACGCGAGCGTCGAGAAGAGCGAATCGACGAATGCGCCAGTGAACGGTGCGTCGTCGCTGGCGCGGTGCAGCACGCGTCGCGCGCCGAGATCGTACCGGTCGCCGGGGTATAGAGTGAGGAAAGGCTTGCCAGCGTCGTTAGGGTCGCCGCCTCCGTAGACGAACGCCTTGTTGCGGCCGACGATCTCGGCGGTGTCGCCGTGAACGAACCAGGCGGTGCCTTCGTCCTCGGACATCCCGAGAAGCTCCGGATGGCGCGGCATGAGCGAGTCGGCGAGATCGGGAAGGCGCTCGCGCGCGACGACGTGCTGATCGATCGCGACCCCGCGGAGGAAGGCGAAACCGTGCTCGTAGCCGGGCGCCATGATGATCGTGTTCCCCTCGCGCGCACCGCGCAACAGGTAGCTCGCGAGAATCGATGCGCCGGCGGACGAACCGCCGACGACGCCGCCGCGCGCGAGAACGGCGTGGAAGGCCCTTTCGGTCTTGGTACCGGCGTACGAATCGACGAGGTGCCACTGCCGGCCGCCTTCGAACCACACACCACTCGCTCGGCCAATCACCGCGGCGAAGCTATCGCTGTCGGCGAGACGCCTGTCGATCGTGTGCAGTACGACGACGTGCCTGGCCCCCGCCTGCTTCAGGGGGCGCGTGCCCTGCCAGTCCGAGGGGTAGACGCTGTCGCCACCGGCCGTCGGCACGTCGATGATGAGCGCATCGGGTCCGCCGGCGAGCTCGATGAATTTGCCGAGCACGTCCGGGCCTAACGAGCCACCGCCAACGACGACGACAGTGCCGCGCGCCGGGCCGACGCGAGTCGATTGCGCGACACACGGTGACGCGGCGACGACGAGCGACACCGATACTCCAAGCAGCGCGGCAAGTCTCATGGTTCTTCGAGAAAAGAGTGTTGATCGCCTGGGAGCGCGGCCTCGATCGTCATCCCGAGGAGCGCGGCGACGAGGGGTCCGCTTCGACGTGGCTCGTCAGAAGCAGATCTCTCGCGAGGCTCGGGATGACTTGTTCTTGTTTGTTCGTGTTCGTCCGCGCTGGCCCATGTGGACTCGGCCCGACACTGACATCTGGGATGGCGCGACTGAGCTCGCGACTCGTGACATAGAAATCCGGATCGACGACGAGCGTGCCTCCGGCTCGGGCACGGGCGACACGCGCGCTGCCCCAGATCTCGCCTGGATGCAGCCACTGCCTAACGCCGCCAATCGACACGCGGACCGGCATGGCGAACCCGGGCACGACGTTGGTCCAGCGGTAGCTCACGACAGAATCGGCGAGGACGTATTCGAGCGTCGGAATCTGCGTCGTCATCAGGTACTGCGCGAACACGGGATTGAAATCGATGCCGGAACGCCGGTTGATATACGCGCGCACCTCGGCGCCGGTGACGGTCTTGTGCCAGAACGTGCTGTTCAAGCCACGCAGGATGTCGCGCCACTTGGTGTCGTCGTCGATGACCTGTCGGATCATGTGCAGCATGCTGCCCGTCTTGTAGTACATGTCGCCGGAGCCTTCCTTCTCGACGCCGAACGCGGCGATGATCGGATGGTCATTCCGGATGTTGTGGCGGCTGCCGATGATGTACTGCGCGCCAGCTTCCTTTCCCGACTGACACTCGGTGTACAGGCCTTCTGAATAGTTGGTGAAGCCCTCCTGCACCCACATGTCAGCGGGGTCCTGCGCGGTGATGCTGTTGCCGAACCACTCGTGACCACTCTCGTGCACGATGATGAAGTCCCACTTCATCCCCCAACCCGTCGCCGAGAGATCGCGGCCGAGATAGCCGTTCTTGAAATGATTGCCGTAAGCGACGGCGCTCTGGTGCTCCATCCCGAGGTGCGGCGTCTCGACGAGCTTGTAGCCGTCCGCGTACCAGGGATATGGACCGAACCAGTGTTCGAAGCAGGTGAGCATCGGCTTGACCTGACCGAATTGCTTGCGCGCGGTATCGGCATGGTATGCGAGAGGCCAGAAGTCGAGCGTGAGCTTGCCCTTCTCGCCCTGGAACGTGTCGGCCAGGTGCTCGTAGTCGCCGGCGTTGACGGCGACGTCGTAATTGTTGATCGGACTCGAGACGAACCATTCGTACGTCGTCGTGCCGTCGTCGTTCTTCACCGTGGCGCGGAGCCGGCCGTTCGAGACGTCCACGATCTCACTCGGCACGGTGATGGCGATCCGCTGGCTGTCCGGCTCGTCCGCGCGAAGATCCTTGGTCGGCCACCAGACGCTCGCGCCGATCTCCTCGTTCGCCGTCGCGATCCAGTGGCGGCCCAGACTGTCGCGCGTCCAGACGAAGCCGCCGTCCCATGGCGCGCGCCGCGCGACACGCGGCTTGCCGTGATAGTAAACGCTAATCGTATCGAGGGCGCCGACGCGCGGCCGGTCGGGAAGCGAGACGAAGAGGGCATCGCCGTCTCGCCGATATGTCAGGGCGGAGCGACGCCGCACGATGCTGTCGACGACGAGCGGGTTGCGCAGATCGACCTGCATCGTGTCGCCTGGCGCGAGCACGCGATACACGATCGCGTTGTACCCGCGGATGCTGCTGTCCGCCGGATCGACGCGCACGTGCAGATCGTAGAACGCCGCGTCCCACCACGCCCGGCCTGGACCGTTGCTTCCTCTCAGGGAATCGGCGTGCGTGAACTTGGTCGAGTCTTGCGCGCGACCGATCGCGAGGGGGAGGATGAGCGCGGCGACGAGCCAGCGAACCACGGTGCGGGAGGACATGCGCGAAAGCTAATCGCGCCCGCCGCGGCGCTGACCGATGATTTCGCGCAGATGTCCGACGGCCGAATCGATCTCCTCTTCGGTGTTGTAGTAGTGCGGCGAGAGGCGCACGGCTGAGGTCGTCCCCTTGGCGGTGAAGTCGATCAGCCCGTACCAGCGCAGACTGGCGGTGCTGTTGATGCCGCGGCGCGACAGCTCGGCGACGAGATCGGTCGCATCGCAACCGCGAACGTCGAAGGTCACGATCGCGCATTGCTCGCGACCGCGGTCGAGGACACGCACGCCGTCGATCCCGGCGAGGTCCACGCGCAGCGACGCGGCCAGCTCCGACGCCCGGCGGCCGCCGAGCTCGACGCCGACATCTCGTGCATAACGAGCCGCGGCGCCGAGTCCGAGGACGAGGGCGTGGGGAAACTCCCAATCCTCGAAGCGCTGCGCGCTGTCGACGACGTCGTATCGATCGACGCCGACCCACCGCGCGCCCCGCATGTCGACGAAGAGGGGATGATCGCCGCGCGCGAGCGCGGCGTCGCTCGCGTACAGGAAGCCGATGCCGCGGGGACCGCGCAGGAATTTCCGCGCGGTGACCGAGAGATAGTCGCACCGGATGGCGGCGACGTCGATCGGCAGCTGGCCCACTGCCTGACACGCGTCGACGACGTAGGGGACGCCCGCCTCCTCGCACACGGCGCCGACCGCGGCGACGTCCTGCACGAGACCGGAATTCGTCGGAACCCACGACACGTGCACGAGGCGCGGGTGCTCACGGCGCAACAAGTCGCGCACCGCGCCGGCGTCGATGCCGCCTTCGGGCAAGTCGGGCGCGTGCACGATCTCGACGCCGAGCCGTTTCGCGAGCGAGAGAAAGGTGATCTGGTATGAGACGTAGTCGCATCGGCTCGTGACGATGACGTCCCCGCGCTTCAGATCGAAAGCGCTCATCGACTGCACGAAGCCCGCGGTCGCGTTGGCGACAATCGCCATGTTGCGCGCGGGCGCGGCGACGAGCGCTCCAATCTCGTCGTACACGGCGTCGATCGCGCCCTGACGGGCGGCCTCTGCCTCGTAGCCGCCGATCTCGCTCTCGAGACGGATGTGATTCGTGATCGCCTCGATCACGGGCTTCGGCATGAGTCCCGCGCCGGCGTTGTTGAGGTGATTGCGATGAGCGCAGCCCGGTGTGTCGGCGCGCCAGCGGCTCAGCTCGCGCAACACGGCCGGCGCGTGCGTTTCGATCGATAGGGTCACGACACGGTGAGCGCCGTTCGCCACTGCGCCCGTGTAAGGGATCCGTGGATCGCGACGAACGTCACCGCCGCGCCGTAGACGAGCAGATCAGCTCGGAACTGGCCTAACGCGGCGTGCACCACGAAGGCGATCCCGATCGTGGCGAGCAAACCGGCCGCGCCGAGGCGCATCGACTGTGGAATCACGAAGAGCAGCGCCGCGATTGCCTCGACTACAGCGAGCAACGCGACGTGCGGATTCGCGTGGTCATTCGAGCCGATGGCGACACGGACGGTGGCAACGCTGCCCGCGATCAGGGCAACGCCCGTCAGGAGCCAGAGTGCGATGAACCCGCGAAGCAGGCTGCGCGGTGGCATGAGATCCGTCCCGAAAATTCCAAGCGCGAAGCTAGGGGCGATGTGAGAGGTGCGCCAGTTCGTCGAGCTGCGCCAGCAACAACGTGTCGTCGCCTTCGGCAAGCTTCATCATCGCCGACGCGAAATCGATTCGATCGATACGACCGCTGCGATGCACGATCAGCGCAACAGGTGGCAGAACGGATTTGAAATCGGATCCCCACTCCTGATAGACGCGCCATTCGAGTGGCAAGGCGCTCGGCCGTCCGGATGTACGCGGAGATGGGCCGAGGACGAGGGTGCGTTCGGTCGCCGACGGCAGCCACCGCTCGTTCAACATCTTGGACCACAGGTCTCCCTCGGAATGCACGACGACGCGTGGCCGGGGGCCCCACGCGAACCTCACCTCGCGCTGCAGGAGATGGCGGCGCCAGGCGGTCAACAGCCAGGTCAGGGTACCGGCCGCGCGCCCCATCGTTCGCCGATCCCGGCCAACAACGCCGCGTACAGCTCGATCCCGTCCCACAGATTCTTGATTCGCAAGTTCTCATTGGCCGCGTGCTGGTTGTCGTCGTAGTTGGCGATCGGCAGCGAGACCATCGGGACGCGAAGCACCTGCTCGAAGAGATACGCCGGCCCACTGCCCCCCGACGTCGGCAGCGCGAGCAGCGGCGCCGGTGCGCCGTCGTTCAACGCCGCGAGCACGGCGCCGCCGAACGGTCCATCCAGCGGCGCGCGCGATGGTGGGTAGCCACTCCCCCATTCGACGCGCGCGACTTTCGGATGGGCGAGCCGCACCGCGAGCGTCGCGCTGTCATGCGTGACGAAATACCCTTGCCGCCGAATGTGCTCCTCGACGAGCCGCTGCACCCGGTCGGGTGTCTGGTCAGGCACGAGCCGCAGGTCGAACGATGCATACGCCTCGGTCGAGATCGTATTCGACCCGGTCTCACGCACGCCGCCGACGCGGATCCCGCGCACGTTGAGCGCGGGGAGCATGGTGCGCTCGGCGAGGTTGGCGTCGTTCGCTTCCGTCCGCGCGAGTCCGAGCGCCTTGCGGAGCGTCTCGTCGTAGGGCGGCAGGGCGGCGATGGCCTTGTGCTCGGCGGCGGAGATCGGGCGAACGTCGTCGTAGTAGCCGGCAATTTTTATGTGGCCGTCGTCGTCGCGCATGCTCGCGATGAGATTCGCGATCAGCGCGCCGGGATTCGGGGCCCAGTTCCCATAGTGCCCGCTGTGCAGGGCGCGCGTCGGACCATAGATCGTCAGCTCCATGTCGGTGACGCCGCGTTGGCCGAACACCAGCTCCTGACGCCCGCTCGGATGCACGGGCCCGTCGCAAAACAGCCAGGCGTCGCCCGTCAGCGTCGGCGCATACGTCTCGAGGATGCGCCGGAGATGTCCCGAGCCCGCCTCCTCCTCTCCCTCGAAGAAGACCTTGAGGTTTACGGATTGCTCAATATGCTGATCGCGCATCGCGTCGATCGCCGCCAGCATCGCGATGATCGAGGCCTTGTCGTCCCCCGCCGATCGGGCGTAGAGGCGCGCCTCCGGATCGACGCGCGCGGCCGATCCGGCTGCCGGCAGCGGGATCTCTTTGCCCCCGGGCCCATCGCGCAGCACCGGTGACCAGGGGGGCGACGACCATTGCTTCGGGTCGAGTGGCTGGCCGTCGTAGTGTGCGTACAGCACCAGCGTCCGCGTCGCACCCGGTGACGGTAGCTCGCCGTAGACCGCCGGCGGCGCGCCGGGAACGGTCAGCAGCTTCGGATTGCGGAAGCCGCGCGCGGCGAGCATCCGAACCAACAGATCGGCGTTGCGCCAGATGTTGACGGAGTCGCTCGCCAGGTTGGGCACGGCGAGGAGCGTCGTGAACTCGCCGAGGATGGCGGCCTCGTTATGCTCTCGATAGGCCCGCGCCGCGGCGCGGGCGCGGCCGCCGACGTCGCCCTGCGCGGCGGCGACCGCCGGCCGGGTACCGATCGCCGCCATCAGGGCGAGGCATGCGCATACGTGAGAGAGGGCACGACGGGGCATCGGACTCGATTTGGAAGAAGGAAAGCGGGCACGGAACGGAGCGCGATTTCGCGAAGATAAGGCGCCGCCGGCGATGGCGCATGGCTTGCTCGTCTGGCAGGCCACCGTCACCGAGGGGAGCTTGCCTCCAGCACGGCGTTCGGCGCCCAAGACGATCGGGTCGAAGCGCAATCGGCACCAGTCGCCACTTCATCGGGGTGATGCAGAGGAGCAAGAGCGGCGCGCGTCCGTCACCGATTGGATTCGCGCTGGATTGCCGCTCGTAGCGCTGGGCGTGTTCATCGTGATTGCGTGGCGGCACGGCTATTTCGATCTCAAGGATCCGCGGAAACTCGACGCCGCGGCCCAACGGGTGGAGGATATCCCTTGGCTCGGCCCAATCTTCGTCGCCGTCTACGCCGGGCTCGCCATGCTCGCCGCGCCCGTGTCACCCCTGGCGTACGGCGCCGGCGCGGTGTTCGGCGTCATTCGCGGCACTGTGTTCGTGATGATCGCATCGCTCATCGGCGCGACGGGGGGCTACTTTTTGGCGCGCTCGGCATGGTCGGGCGTCGCGCGGCGGCTGTTGGGGCGCTTTCACGACAAGCTTCGCGCATCGCGCCACGGCAGCGTGTTCCTCACGACGCTTCGGTTCCAACTGCTCCCGATCGTGCCGTTCGGGATCTTCAACTACGGCGCCGGAGTCGCGCGCCTGCCCTTTCTTTCGTTTCTCGCGGCCACGGCGGTGGGCATCCTGCCGGGGACCATCGCGGCGGTGTACGTCGGCGACCGGGTGATGGCCGGCATCACCGGGAGCGACCGGCGCGCGTTCGTCGTCGCCGGGCTGGTCGTCGCGGCGATGTTCGCCTTGTCGTTCGCGCCGACGCTGATCAGGAAGGCGCGCGGCGCGAACGATCGCGATTAGCGAACGCTAAACGATTGTCGCCCGAGGAACGTTACATCCCGGGCTTCTTTGCCGTCGGCGGGAGCAGCCCGTTGAGCCGGAGGTAGATCGCGGACTGGCTGTAGTGATCCGCCCAGTCCGCCGTCGTCAGCGTCATGATCGCGGCTCGGCTCCACGGCTTGCCACCGAAGAAGGGAATCTGCTCGTTGAGCTTCGAATCATCGAGCGAGGCGAGCGATTGATCGCAGAATTCGAACGTCTCCTTGAGACGGGCCAAGAGCGCGTCCTTTGACGCCGCGGCGTCGATCTTCGCGCGCGTTGGCGCCTTGGTGCCGCTGATCGCGCCGCACAGGTAGTCGTTCCCCTGCGCGAGGTGCACGACGACGTCGGCGAAGCTCATTTGCGCCGGAGTCGGCTTGTAGGAGTACTTGTCGGCGGGCATCTCCTCGGCGGCGGCGATCAAGTTCTTGCCGACGTTTTTGGCGTTCTGCTTGAACGCGTCGCTAACGGGCGCTGCCTGCGCGGCGGCGACGCCAGGAAGGAGGAAGATGCTGAGAACGGAGAGAACTCGGCGCATGGGTCGGTTCCTGGTTGAGAGAGTCGATTGACGTTGGCGGGGCCGGCGACTGCTGTCCAGAGCAAATACAATTCGCTGACGACCCGAAGCGGCCGCTGCGCCATGAGCGTTACCGCACAACGATAGGAAGATCTCGGGATTCTTCGGCCGGGCGGGGTCGGGGTCGGGGTCCCGCTGATCTTCTCCGTGAACGATGTGGGGAATGCCGAGGAAGCCGCCGGCGAAGTACACAGAGTTTAGACTTTAATCACGATTCGACGCCGATACAGCATATCGAGCACTCCGTACCACAGCGCGATGAACGCGAGGGAGTACAACAACGAGGCAAGCCTCCCGTCCATCCAGGACGCCAATAGTCGCTCGTACACCAACTCGTGCACCGATCTCATTCGGCCGTCGGCGTGGAACTTGATCGTCGAATCGAAGAGCATTGCGGTGAGCTCCGCTCCGACGTACGCGGTGATCGGATTGACGCCGAGGACGACCAACGGCTTGGTCCACCGCGTATACCCCTTGGCGTCGACGAGCCAGGCAAGCGCCGCCAGCGACGTGCAGGCGGCGCCGGCAGTGAAGAGCACGTAGGAGCTCGTCCAGAGATTCTTGTTGATCGGAAAGATGGCGTTCCATGCCAAGCCGGCAACGAAGAGCAGCACGCCGGCGAGGAAGAGTGTGGTCATCTTCGCGCCGAGCGTGCCCCGGTCGCCTAACGAGCGACCGGCGAGCACGCCGATGATCGTCGTCGCGATCGCGGGCAGGGTCGTCAGCAATCCCTCCGGGTCGTAGACGGCACTGCCGCTCCAGATGTGATTACCCAGCCCCCAACGGCTCCAGTCGAGCGTCACGTGGTCGACCCATGCCGCGAGTGTTCGCGCCGGCTCGTTCAGTAGACGCGCACCGGTGACATCCTGCCCGGGCACCGGCAGCAGCGTGAGCGCAAGCCAGTAGCCGACGAGAAGCGTCACGACGATGGCGACGACGCGCCTCGTCGGCGCGCGGACGGTGAGCAGCGCCGCCGCGACATAGACCAATCCGATCCGCTGCAGCACGCCAAGGAAACGCAGCTCGAGCAGTCTCGCGGCGACATGGTCGAGGAAGGTTGGCGAGGGGTGTCCCGCTATGGCGCCATACTGATAAAACGGAAACCAATTCAGCAGGAGCCCAACGGCGAAGAGCAGCGCCCCGCGTCTCAGAATCTGGCGGCGCAGCACGCGGTCGCTGTCGCCGCGTGCCGCGCGAGAGCGCAGCGAAAGGTGCGTCGTGATGCCGACGACGAAGAGAAAGAAGGGGAAAACGAGGTCGGCGACGGTACAGCCGTTCCACGCGCTGTGGCGAAGCGGTGCATACACAGCGCGCGCGTCGCCGGGAACGTTGACGAGGAGCATCGCGACGATCGTCAGTCCCCGAAACACGTCGAGGGACAGGAGACGGGGGGAGCGGCCGCTCGCCGTTAGGCCGTCGTGAACTGGGTCGAGCTCCTGTTGCGCGCGCGCTTCAGTTGCGCTGTCACTCAATTGCGCCGCTCCGCCCCATCGTGGGTCTGGCCCGCGCCGGACAAGTCTACTACAATACGCCGGTCCGTTGCAGAGTTCCTGACGCGCTGTCTGTACGTCCGCCACCGGTTCGATGCGCCGCTCTCCAATCCGCGCCGTTGCGCCTTGGGAGTTCGTAGATGTCACCTCTCAGCATGCTGCTCGCGCGCGCATGAACACGTTCCTGCGTGCTGTGGCCTTCGTTGGCGCGGCGTGGATGGCGGGAGCCGTCGTCAGCTGCACCGGTGATCGCGTCACCGAGCCGTACGCCGACGACGGCGACGTAACGTCGGCTGGAGGCGATTTCTCGGTCGCGCTCGGCAGGCCGATTCCGATCGAGTTCAATACCTACGAGAACTCTCGGCAAGTCGTCCATCCCAGCGCCGTCTCTTTCTCGTCCCCGTGGCACGGCCAGCGCCTTTGGCTCGCCCTCACCCCCTATCCGAACAGCGAGTCTCGGGTCGAGAACCCGTCGCTCTATGGGAGTGAGACCGGTGACGCCTGGACGGTGCCGACCGGGGTGACGAATCCGTTGGCCAGGACCAGTCGCGGATACCTCTCCGACCCGGAGCTCACCTACGATCCCGAGACCGACGAGCTGAGACTGTATTACCGCGAGGTCGTCGAGATCCATCGTGGACACCGAGCGCCGCTTCACAAGGAAGACGTCGTCTACCTGACACGAAGCAAGGACGGAGCGAGGTGGTCTCCCCCGGCGGCGGTCGTCACGGACGTCGGCCGCTATGTTGTTTCGCCGACGGTGACGCGGCCCGCTGACGGTGATTGGAGAATGTGGTCAGTCGACGCCGGAAACTCGGGATGCACGGCGCGCAACACGCGAGTCATTCTGCGCCGCTCAACCGATGGCGTTGGCTGGTCGCATCCCGTCGCCGTCTCGCTCTCGCAGCCGGGCTTCGTGGCTTGGCATCTCGACGTGCAGTACGTACCGCAACTCAACCAATACTGGGCGCTCGTCGCGGCCTATCCGCGCGGCTGGTCGTGCACCGCTAGCAGTCTGTTCCTCGCGACGAGCTCGGACGGAATGTATTGGACGACCTACGCCTCCCCCGTCCTCGCGCGTGGCGCGCTGTCCCAGTTCTCGGCCAACGTGTATCGTTCGACGTTCGCCTTCGAACCGGACGGAAAGACGCTGACAATGTGGCTCACGGGTGCGACGACGATAAAGCGCGGCGGCCGCCGCAATGCTCCGGTGCTTCGCTGGAGTGCCGCGGTGTGGCACACGCAGAGACAGGCGCTGCTCGATCATGTCGGCACGCAGCGCGGTGTCATCGCGCCCCCCCCCGAGGCGGAGCCATCGGTCCTCCGGCAACTGGCGATCGACAACCTGCTTCCGTGACCAACGCCGCGCGCGATGCGCGCGGCCCGCGCTTGTTGTTCGTGGGCACGAACCGCGGTGCCGGAGGAACGGAAAGCCATCTCGTCTCGCTCGCCATCGGGATGGCCAACGCCGGCTATGATGTGTCGGCAATCGTTCGTCCGGACGACGTGATCTCGCGCGCGCTCGCGTCCGACGGACGCATCACGTTGTTCGACGCAGCGTTCGAGCACATCGTGGACGGCAAGGCGATACGCGCGCTCCTGAGAGCGTGTCGCGCGGTGGATCCCGACTGGCTCATCGGCAGCTACGCGCGCGAATTCTGGCCGCTGTCGATGGTCGCGCGAGCTCGGCGCATTCCGCTCGCGCTGTTCCTGCACATCCAGCGGATCTCGCGCCTGAGCGCGCCGTTTTTCCCCTGGCTGGCGAGTCGCTTCATTCTTCCATCCGAGTATCTGCGCCATTGGGTCGTGACGCGGCGGTGGATGCCGCGGTGGAGAACGCGGGTGCTTTTCAATCCGATCGACGTCGAGCGCTTTCGGCCCGACCCCGCGCGGCGGGAGGCGGCACGGCGCCGCTTTGGCTTCGCGCCTAACGACGTCGTCATCGGCTTTGCCGGCCGATTCGAACGACAGAAGGGTGTGTTCGTGCTCGCGTCGGCGCTCGAGCGGGTCATGGCACGCTCACCAAGTGCCCGCGCGCTCTGGGTTGGGGGCGGAGAGGTCGCGCCGGAGATTCAAGTGATGACGGCCGCCTCGCCTCACGCGAAGCGGCACGTGCAAGTGCCGTGGAGCGACGACATCGTCTCGTGCTTCGCGGCGATGGACATCCTCGCCTTCCCACCGATCCGTCGCGAGTCCTTCGGCCGCGTGTCGGCGGAAGGCCAGGCCTGCGGGCTGCCGGTGGTCGCCAGCCGAGTCGGCGGCATTCCCGAGACCATCCGCGAAAACGTCAGTGGGCTCCTCGTGCCCGCGGGGGATGTTCCCGCACTGACCGACGCGCTGACGCGACTCGTGACCGACGCACCGCTGCGCACGCGCATGGGCGGCGCCGGCCGCGCGCAGGCGGTTGAGCGTTTCGCGGCCTCTCACATCGCCGCGGAATTCGGGCAGATCCTGGGCTATGGGAGCGGCTCGACGAGCGCCTGATAGACGAGCGTCGGGAATTTCGCGGGGATATCGCTGCGGCTGGGCAACAGCTGGACCATGAAGACGAGCACGAGGCGTGCCTTGGGGTCCACCTCGTAGTTGCTGGCGTACGCGCCGCCCCATCCGTACGTGCCCACCGTTTCGATGCGCCCCTGCGCTCCGGGTTGTTCGAGAATTCTAAACCCGAGTCCGAAGCCCTCCCCGCTCTGGGAAAAGAGCGTTCCCGATTGATTCGTCGTCATCAGGGCGACGGTCCTGGAACCGAGAACGCGCACCCCGTCGAGTGCCCCGCCGTTGAGCAGCATCTGCAGAAAGCGGGCGTAGTCGCGCGCCGTCGAAAGCAGACCGGCGCCGCCGGAGAAGCTGCGGCGGGGCCCGTCGACATAGTTGCCCTGGCCGCGCGGGCCGTCCGGCGCGCGCGTGATCTTCATGTCGGAGCCGCTGGCGTAGACGGCGGTGAGCCGCGCGCGCTGCTCGGATGGCAGAAAGAAATACGTGTCTTTCATGCCGAGCGGCGCGGTGATGCGCGTGCGTATGACCTCGTCGAGCGGCTTGCCGGTGACCCGCTCGACGACACAGCCGAGGACATCGGTGTTGTAGCCGTAGACGAACCGCTCGCCGGGCTGGGCGACGAAGGGGAGCGTCGCGAGGCGCTCCATGGTTAGGCAGATCGGCTCTGCCTTGTCGGCGGTGTACCAGCCAAAGCCAGCCGCCGGCCCCAGTCCCGCCGTCGCGTAGAGGACAGAGACGAGGCTGTCGGTTCCGTAGGAGATTCCCGCCGTATGCGTGAGCAGATCGCGAATGGTGATGCGGCGCCGCGCCGGCACGATGGCGAGGCCGGTGTCGCTCCGAATGGCGACGGTCGTGTGCTCGAACGCGGGGATGAATTTGCCCACCGGATCGCTGAGCGCGACCTTCCCTTCCTCGACGAGCGTCATGAGCGCGACGCTCGTGAGCGCCTTGGTCTGGGACGCGATCCGGAAGATCGCGTCCGTCGTCATGCGCCGGTTCGCCTCGCGGTCGGACCACCCGAAGGCGCGCTCGTACACCGTCTGCCCATCTCTGAGCACGAGGGCCACCGCCCCGGCGATCTCCGAGCGGTCGACCGCGCCCTGGAGCGCGGAATCGATTCGCGTTAGGCGAGCGGCGTCGAAACCCAATCTGGCCGCTCTCGTTGGGTTGGAGGACCGCGCTGCCGTGCCCTGCTGCGCGCCGCCGGCGGCGGCTCCGCCGAGCAGGAACAGACCGATCAGTCGCGCGCCTGTCATCCGTCGCATGCGTCTCCTGGGGAGGTCGGGAGGTGAAGAAGGAGCGTCGCGCCCAGCGATCACAACCACGAACGGCAACGAAGGTGTCTTACCAAGGGGGTGTCCGCCAGCCGTATGGATCTCTTTGCGACCTGGCAATGTGACGCGACTTCGACGCCCCTGGTCTTGTTCACCCGATACGGAAGCACTCATCTTGATAGCCGTGCCTATGCGTGCACAGGACCGCCGACTCCTCGGCGCCGCGGCCAGCAGCGTGTGGCTTTCGTTGGCGGCGCTGTATCTCTGGTGTCCGGTGCATCGCTTTCCCCCGGCGCGCCCATTCGCGGGTCGCCGCTGGTACAACCCTTATGGGTCGGTCACGCCGGCGACGCCCTGGCAAAAGGTGAATCTCCACGCGCACGCGCGCGCGTGGTCCGGCCTCACCAACGGACGCGGCTCGGCCGACGACGTGCTGCGGAGTTATCGGGCGATGGGGTACGACGCCGCCCCCGTTTCGAACTATCAGGCGATCACGCGAGCGAGCGGGAGCGACTCCACTGCGCTCACGGTTTACGAGCAAGGGTACAATCTGCGCAAGGTGCACTTTCTCGCCGTCGGTCCGCGGCGCGTCGATTGGCTCGACTATCCCCTGCTGCAGGGTCGAGATGAAGAGCAGCATCGCATCGACCGGATCCGTGCGAGCGCGGCCCTCGTGATCATCGCGCATCCTCGCCTTCGCAATGGCCTTCCCGACGCCGACCTGCGGGCGCTCACCGGCTACACGGCGATCGAGATCGGCAGCTATGCGTCGAAGGACGAGGACGCATGGAACGTGGCCCTCGACGCCGGACGGCCGGTGTGGGCTGTCGCGAACGACGACACACATTCGGCGGACGAACCTAACGAGGCGGGCGAATACTGGTCGATGATTGCCGCGCCGGCGGTCGATGCGACGAGCCTGCAGGGCGCTCTCGCCACGGGGCGCGCCTACGCCGTGTTCGGCCACGCCGGTTCGGCTGACATCGCGTTGCGATCGCTGTCCGTCAGCGGCGACACGCTATCCGTCGCATTCGCGGGCGCCCCCGCGGATCTGGGACTCGTCGGGCCGAAGGGACGCCTCCTCGGCGAGGAGAAGGGGCGGCGCGAAGCGCGTTGGGTGCTGCCGTGCGACGCGCCCTGGGTGCGCGTCGTCGCGCGAACGGCGACGACCCAGCTCTTCCTGCAGCCGGTATTACGGAGCGAAGACGGCGCCCTTCCGCGCCGCGTCGAGGCGAGCGTTGCGTGGGCGCCGACCTTCGTGCGGCGGGTGATGGCGCTGGTGCTGGTGTTCATCGCCGTCCTGTCCTGGGTCAGCCACGACGCCGGGAGCCTAACGAGCTCCGAGACCATCCGGAGGCGCCCCAAGCTCACGTTGCAGGATGCGGCGTGAGGGTCGCGCGGCTCGCGGCGGCGGCGCCCGCCATCAGCGCGGCGCGAGTCGATCCGAACATCGCGCTCCGCGCGGAGTGATGGCCGGGGGTCTCCGCATGGCGATTACTTTAGTCTCCATGCACGACATTCTGCCTGTCACGAAGCCGGCCGATATCCTGCCGATCTACCGCGGGACGCCGGTCGCCGCCTTGCTGGAGTATCACAACCTCGGCCGTGCGCTCGACCCCGTGCCGAAGCCCGAGCTGCTGATCGGGATGTGCATGGACAGCCGGAAGACGCTGCGCATACCTAACGACTTCGCGTTCGTGCTGCGCACCGCCGGCGCGAACATGCGCGACAACGAGTTTCGCATCTCGTACGCGATCGCGGTCGGCGGCGTACGCACGATCGTGCTCATCGCCCACACCGATTGCGGCATGGCGCGCCTCGAGCAGCGGCGCGCGCAGTTCATCGACGGCATGGTGGCGAGCGCCGGCTGGGACCGGGCGCGCGCCGAGCGCCACTTTGCGGAGAGCGCGCCGAAATTCGGCATTCGCGACGAGGTGGATTTCGTGCTGCAGGAGGCCGACCGGCTCTGCGCCATCTATCCCCGCATCCGCGTCGCGCCGCTGCTCTACAAGGTCGACGACGATTTGCTGTACCAGTTGCGTGCGTAATGATCACCCACCAGCGATCGCGCCAATGATGAGCAAAGGCTCATCGCCCCGGGCCACGGCGGCCGGCAATGGCGTGTCCGGCGCGTCGTTGGACAGATCGTCCTCGCAGGCGAAGAACCGCACGAGGGGCCGGCGGCGCTGGGTGTCGTGATCGCGCATCGTCCCGCGCAGCATCGGATAACGTCGCTCGACCGCGTCCAGCACCGTCCGCTGCGTCACCGCACCGGTCACGTCCACCGTGATCTCCGGCCCCGTCTGCGCCAGCAGCCGCAGCGGGGGCGGTAAGACGACACGAATCACGCGAGTGTTTGAACCTCGACCGACAGCACTGCCGGCAGATCCCGAACGATTGCGTTCCAGCTGTCACCCCCGTCGGCGGACGCGTACACCTGGCCCCCGCTCGTGCCGAAGTACACTCCGCAGGGATCGAGCGAGTCCACCGACATCGCGTCCCGCAGCACGTTCACGTAGCAATCCTTTTGCGGCAAACCCTTCGTGAGCGCTTCCCACTCGTTGCCGCCGGTTCGGCTGCGAAAGACGCGGAGCTGCCCGTCATGCACGTAATGCTCGGAGTCGCTCTTGATCGGAACGACGTAGATGGTCTCCGGCTCGTGCGCGTGGACGTCGATCACGAAACCGAAGTCCGTCGGCAGGTTGCCGCTCACTTCGGTCCACGTGTCGCCGGCGTTATCGGTGCGCATCACGTCCCAGTGCTTCTGCATGAAGAGCACATTCGGCCGCGACCGGTGCATCGCCAAGCGATGCACGCAGTGTCCGACGTCGGCGGTGGGATCGGGGATGTACTGCGAGTGCAGTCCGCGGTTGATCGGCTTCCAGGTCGCGCCGCCGTCATCGGTGCGAAAGGCCCCGGCAGCCGACACGGCGACGAAGATCCGTTGCGGATTGGTCGGATCGATGAGAATCGTGTGCAGGCACAAGCCGCCAGCACCTGGCTGCCACTTCGGGCCGGTATCGTGCTGTCGCAGTCCGGAGAGCTCCGTCCAATTCTGCCCGCCGTCTCTCGACTCGAACAACGCGGCGTCCTCGACGCCGGCGTACACATGATCGGGGTCGCCTAACGACGGCTCGACGTGCCAGACGCGCTTGAACTCCCACGGGTGCGGGCTGCCGTCGTACCACGCGTGCGTCCCCGTCACGCCGTCGTACGTGAACTTGTTGCCCACCGTTTGCCACGTTTGGCCGCCATCGTCCGAGCGCGGCATCACCTGGCCGAACCAGCCGTTGCTCTGCGACGCGTAGATCCGCCGCGGATCGGACGGCGATCCTTTCATGTGATAGATCTCCCAGCCCGCGAAGTGCGGGCCCGAGACATCCCAACTCTTTCTCTTGCCATCCGCGTTCAGAACGAACGCGCCCTTCTTTGTTCCAACGAGAACTCGTACGCCGCTCATACAACCCCCGCATGAATTGCACGCATCCTATCTGCCGACTGGAATCATCAACCCCATGCCGAAGGTAAATCCGCGGTTCTTGATCTCGCTATTCCGCTCGATCTTCATGAGGCCCAGGGCATAGCGCACGTCGACGATGAATTGGTCGAGCCCAACCGGTATCGCGATGCCCGCTCCGCCAACCGCGGAGAAATCCGTGCTCTCGAAGTCGGCGCCGATGCTCGGATCCTCGCACGAGACCGTCGCCGACGCGGTGCTATTGCTCCCCTCGAACAGGCAGCCGACCTTGAAGCCGAGCTGGCCGCCACCCATGATGTACGGTCGAATGTTGCTGCCCGTGGGGAAGCGATATCCGAGGAGAAACGGCACCTCGATATAGTTGATCTCGAACGAAAACGTCGTGCCGCTTTCGACCGCGCCGAAGCCGCGGCGTGAATAGATCAGACCCGTGCGGAACATTCCGTCCCGCGAGAGCGCCACCTCGAGCTGCCCACCAAATGCGAAATCCGTTCGGGAATTGACGCCGGACGCATCGGAGCCGTACGCCGACGTGTAGTTCAGGCCCATGAACGGGCCGATCTCCACCCGCGCTGCCACCGGGTTCGTGCTCTGCGCCGACAGTGAGGGCGCGAGCAACGGAACGAGCAGTGCGATACACACCAACGCGTTCGATCGCATGGTGAGGCCTCGGCCGGGGTGAGGAAGGAGGATATGTAAGCGCGTTAGGCTATCCGTCAAGCCGATGAGGGCTGCTTCCTCCCAGGTCCGGCCACGCACCCGAGCCGCCGATTTCGATCACGGAAATGACGCGCGTTGCCAGTCGAGCCTTCGGTCGGCCAGTTCACCCTACTGTGCGCCGTACCGCGAATGCCCAAGAAGGCGTAGCGTCCGCCGCGCTCCGATGACACATTAGGCGGCCCATGCGACACATTCGGATTCTTTCATCCTGCGCGCTCGCGTCGATGATCACGGCGAGCACGCTCTCCGGTCAGGAGAGTGGGAGGACCTCGGAAGTTTTCCGCCACTTCGCCGACCGCGTCGTGAAGATCCAGGTCGTGGAGACGGGATCGGCGGCCAAGGCGACGCTCGGCTCCGGCTTCTTCGTCGATGGCGCCGGACGCGTCGTCACGAACTATCACGTGGTTTCGAAACTGATCAACTCCCCGGATCGCTACCGCGCCGAGATGATCGACGTCTCCGGCGCGTCGCATCCCGTGAAGATTCTCGGCGTCAACGTCGTCGACGACCTCGCGGTGTTGAGCACCGACGTGAGCGACCATTCGCACTTCACCCTCGCTCGCGACTCGGTGGCGCAGGGCACGCGCGTGTATTCGCTCGGGCACCCCGAAGATCTGGGATTGAGCATCGTCGAAGGCACGTACAACGGCTACCTGCCGCACGCGCGCCAGCCGCGGCTCCACTTCACCGGTTCGCTCAATCATGGCATGAGCGGTGGACCGACGCTCACCGAGGACGGTCGCGTCGTCGGCATCAACGTCGCGACCGAAGGCGAGGAGCTCAGCTTCCTCGTTCCGGTCGAGCGTGCGGTCGAGCTCCTGCGGCAGGTGCTCTCGCCCGGCAAGACATCCGCGGCGACGACGCTGACGCAGGTCGGCGAGCAGCTGCGCGAGTACCAGGATGCGTATCTGCACGACATGTTCACGGCGAATGTGAAGACGATCGCGCTCGGTCCCTTCCGCGTGCTCACGGAGCCGGCGCCATTCTTCCGCTGCTGGGCCGACGCGAGCCGACGCAAGGATCTGCCCTACGAGGTCATCACCCACCGCTGCTCGACTGATGACTATGTTTTCATCGCCGGCGATCAGAGCTCGGGCGTGGTGACGGTCGAGCATCAGCTGATCTCGACAAAAACGTTGAACTCTCTGCGCTTCTTCTCGGTGTACACGTCGTTCTTCAAGAGCGACAACACGCCGGGAGGCGAGGAAGAGCACGTCACGAGCTGGCGGTGCGCGACACGCAACGTGCGCAACGCGGACACGCCGATGCGCTCCGTGCTCTGCCTCCGGCGGTACCGCAAACTGGGCGAGCTGTACGACGCGGTGCTCAAGGTGGCCGTCCTCGGCCGTGGCAATGTCGGGCTGGTATCGACGCTCACGATGTCGGGCGTCACCTTCGACAACGTTCAAAGACTCTCACAGCGCTACCTGGAGCACGTCACATGGCGCTGATCCTCGAAGTGGTGCAGCCCGATGGCGTGCGCGCTCGCTACGCGCTCAATGGACAGACGCTCACATTGGGTCGCGCGTTGGCAAACGACGTCGTGCTCGACGATCCGTACGTCGACGCGAGCCACGCCCGCGTCACACTCGACGAGAGCGGCGTGGTGATGGTGGAGGATCTCGGCAGCGTCAACGGTATGCTGGCCGGCGAGCAGCGACTCTTCGGCCGCGCCGTCGTTGGGCCCGGCGACGCGTTGCGCCTGGGCCGGACGACGCTCCGCATCCGCGACCCGAACGAGGCGATTCCGCCGGCGCTGATCGACCGACCGGCGCCGACGAGTGCGCCGAGCGAGCCACGCCTCGTACGTCGTTGGCTCGCGACCGTTCCCGGTCAACTCGGCGTCGCCGTCGTCGCGTTAGGCGCCTTCGTGTCGAGCGCCTGGCTCCAGAGCTCGGGGCGTTCGAGCGCCAACTTCCTCGTCGACGGTGGGCTCGGCTACGCCATGCTCCTCTGCATATGGGCGGGCCTCTGGTCGCTCGCGAGCCGCATCATCGTTCACCGGTTCTGCTTCTTGGGGCACGTCGCCATCGCGTCGGGCACCGCGCTCGGAGGACTCTTCTGGAGCCACGGCCAGGACTGGCTGCACTTCTTTTTTCCGGACGTCGGCTTCGTGGAGGTACCGTCGTTCATCGTCTTCGCGGCGCTGTTGACGGCGCTCGTGGCCGGCCATCTCGGTTTGACGTCGACGATCCCGAGCCGCCGCCGCTGGAAGATCGCCCTCATCGCGGCGGCGTCGATCATGGCGATCAGCCTGCTCTCGACGCTGAGCAAGGACGACTCGTTCTCGGACGTGCCGAAGTATTCGGCGACGCTCAAGCCAATCGCGGCGAGCTGGGTGCCGACGAAGACGGTGTCACAATTCGAGAGCGTGACGCGAGATCTCAAGAACGAGGTCGACGGGCTCGCGAAGAAGTAGCCTCCGCTCGGGATGACAGTCAGCCGAAAATGTCAACAAAGCCGAGGATCAACGTGGAGGAGACTTCAGCCGGAGTCCACGACATGACCTCGCGCTCGACACGATCCTACTCCCCCGGCCGCGCAACCGTGATCGATCGAGCCTCCGGGTCGACGATCCAGTACTCGACGCCGGCCTCGAGGTAGAGACTCTTTTTCTGGACGCGATCACGGCGCCGGGTGTAGTCCGACAAGATCTCGACGATGAGACTTGGCTTCGGTGCCTTGTTCCAGTCCTTCTCCGGGCGTGGGTGCGCCTTCCGCACCATCAGATCCGGCTCGACCTCCGACCCCTCGAAGCGCATCACCGCTCGAGGATGGTAGACCAGCCCAAGCCCGTTCTCCGCAACGAACGGATCCAGGAGCCGCGTAAGGCGCGCGCCGATTGTCTCATGATAGTCCGTCGGCGGCGGCGTCACGAAGAGCTCTCCATGAATGAGCTCGTACTTGTTGCCGTCGTCCGGCAGACTGTGCACTTCGTCCAGCGTCCAGATTTTGCCCTTGGTCGCCACCATTCCCATATCCCCACCTTCCTCGCCGCCAAGTGGTCCGCGTGCATGCCCCGAGGATCGCTCTGCACGCTCGTGGGAGCCGTACCAGAATCTTTCGCGCCGGTACGCGCTCCTGCTCTCGCCGAGCCTACGCTCGGCGCGGCCGCCGAGTCAAGAGCTCGACGACATTGTCCGTGCTCTCGTCCGGTCGCAGAGAACAGGGGCCTCGGGTAACTTCTCGCCCGACTCGTTGCGAGGAACACGCGTGCGAATCGGCGACATGAATTGGATGCAGGTCGAGGAATACCTCGAGCGCGACGACCGTGCGATTCTGCCGCTCGGGAGCACCGAGCAGCACGGCTACCTGCGCCTCACGGTCGACGGCATTCTTCCGGATCGGCTGGCAACGGAAGTGGCCGAGCCAGTCGGTGTGCCGGTATTTCCCGTCGTCGCCTATGGCGTCACGCCATACTTCCGCGAGTTTCCGGGGACGATCTCGCTGCGTGTCGAGACGCACCTCAACGTGGTGCGTGACATACTCGACAGCATGGCGCACAGCGGGTTCCGTCGCGTCCTGATCGTGAACGGTCACGGAGGCAACGGCGCGGTGCAGCAATTCGCGCAGGAATGGTCGGCGGATCACGTCGGGTGCCGCGTCATTTTCCACAACTGGTGGAATGCGCCGCGCACGTGGGCGAAGGTGCAGGAGATCGACCCAGTGGCATCGCACGCGTCGTGGATGGAGAACTTTCCGTGGACGCGGCTGCCCGGCATCCAGCTGCCGAAGACGCAGAAGGAGATGGTGGATCTCGCGCGCGTGCGAACCCTCGACCCGATCGCGATGCGCGCGTATATCGGCGACGGGAATTTCGGCGGCGCCTATCAGCGCTCCGACGAGGAAATGGCGGCGCTGTGGAAGGTCGCGGTCGAAGAGACGCGGGACCTCGTCGTTTCCGGTTGGGGCTCGGACGCTCGATGAGCCTTCGATTCACGAACAAGACCGTGATCGTCACCGGAGCCGCCCACGGCTTCGGGCGCGCGATCAGCTTAGCATTTGCTCAACGTGGGGCTCATGTCTGGGCGTGCGACCTTCTCGACGACGAGCTCGCCGAAACGCAATCGATCTGCGCGAAGGCGGGGGGGACCTGCAGCGTGCGGAGGGTCGACGTCACCGATAGAGAAGAGATCGACGGACTCGTGCGCGACGCCAGTGCGGCGAGCCGATGCGTCGACGTCCTCGTGAACAACGCCGGCGGCGTGCTCGGACAGGTCGGGCGGCCGCTCGAGAGCGTCCCGGCGCGGGAGTGGCAGCAGATCTTCGACGTCAACGTCACCGGCGCCTTCTATTGCTCGCAGGCCGTCGCCCCGGGGATGAAGGCCGCTCGCTCGGGGCGAATCGTCAACATCTCGAGCGGCGCCGGGCTCGGCGTCAGCCTAACGGGGATCCAGGCGTACGCGTCGGCGAAGGCGGCCCAGATCGGGCTGACGCGCCAGCTCGCGCACGAGCTGGGACCGTGGGGGATCACCGTCAACAGCATCGCGCCGGGATTCGTGCGCTCGAATCCGACGACCGAGCGGCAATGGGCGTCGTACGGCGCGGAGGGTCAGCGCGACCTCATCGAGCGCATCGCGCTCAAGCGACTCGGCACGCCGGAGGATATTGCCTATGGCGTGCTCTTCTTCGCGTCCGACGAAGCGAGCTGGATCACCGGGCAGGTTCTTTCGATCGACGGCGGGAAATGAGTGCCGATGAGCGAGTGCTAAAATTTCTCGCCGCGGGCCACGAGCGCGTGCTCGCGGAGCTCATCGAGTTTGCCTCGATCCCCAGCGTGAGCACCGATCCGGCGCGCGCCCAGGACGTCCTGGCGGCGGGACGCTGGGTGTCGGACACGCTGGCGGCCGCGGGGCCGTTCGCCGTGCGGACAATCGCGACGCCGCGGAATCCGGTCGTGTACGGCGAATGGGTCGGCGCCCCCGGCAAGCTGACGGCGCTCGTGTACGGACACTACGACGTGCAGCCCGCCGATCCGTTGGCGAAGTGGCAGAGTCCACCGTTCACGCCGACGCTCCGCGACGGCCGGCTGTACGCGCGCGGCGTCTCCGACGACAAGGGGCCGATGTTGATCCCGATCAAGGTCGCCGAGGCGTTTTTCGCGATGACGGGAGGGCTGCCGATCAACATCAAGTGTCTGTTCGAGGGAGAAGAGGAGATCGGCAGCCCGAGTCTCGACGCATTCATCGAGCAGCACAAGGACTTGCTCGCGGCCGACGTCGTGCTCTCGGCAGACGGGGCAATGTGGCGGATCGACGAGCCGTCGCTGACGGTCTCGAGTCGCGGGCTCGCCGGCCTCGAGATCACGCTCACCGCCGCGGGGAAGGATCTGCACTCGGGACGTCACGGGGGCGGCGTCGCGAACCCACTGCACGCGATGGCACGGCTCATCGCCTCGCTCCACGAGCCTAACGGGAAGGTCGCCGTCGCGGGGTTCTACGACCGCGTGCGGGAGCTCACGCCCGCGGAGCGTGCCGCGATCGCCGCCCTTCCCTTCGACGAGGCCGGCTACCTGGCGCAGGTGGGCGCGCCGGCGACGTTCGGGGAGCCGGGCTTCACGACGCTCGAGCGGCAGTGGACGCGGCCGACGCTCGAGGTGAACGGCATGTGGGGGGGATACGAGGGTCCGGGCGAGAAGACCGTCATCCCGAGCGAGGCGCATGCGAAGATCACCTGCCGTCTCGTCGCCGATCAGGAGCCGGACGAGGTGCTCGAGCTCATTAGGCGCCACCTCGAGTCCCACGTGCCGCCGGGCACGCGTCTGACGATCGCGCCCGGCGATCACGGCGCGCGGCCGGCGTGGATCGCCGCCGACCATTTCGCACTGCGCGCCGCGGACACCGCGCTGCGTGAGGTGTACGGCGTGCGGCCCTTGCTCGTGCGCTCGGGGGGAACCGTCCCCATCTCCGAGCTCTTTCAGCGCCACATGGGGCTCGATACGGTGTTCTTCTCGTTTTCCACCGCCGACGAAGACTATCACGCGCCTAACGAGTTCTTTCGCGTTCACCGCTTGCACGAGGGCCTCGAGGCATGGGCACGGTACTGGACGATTCTGGGCGAACGGCGCCGCTGACGCCGTCCGCGGCTTCGGGGGCGTCCGCCGACCTCGCCGAGGCCGAGGCGCGCGTCGAGGCGCACAGTGCCTCGCTCCGGAAGGAGCTCGGCGTCGCGGACCTGGCGCTCACGCAAATTCTCTTCATCGTCGGGCTGTCGTGGATCGGTGTCGCCGGAAAGCTCGGCCCTCCGCACGTGGTGTTCTGGCTGCTGGCGATCGTGCTCTTCTATCTCCCGTCGGCGGCGGTCGTGATGTACCTCGCCCGGCTCATGCCCCTCGAGGGCGGGCTGTATCAGTGGGCGAAGCTCGGCTTCAGCGAGACGATCGGCTTCCTGCTCGCCTGGAACCTGTGGTTGTTCGTGATCGTGCACACCTCGGAGATTGGACTCGAGTGCGCGACCTATCTGTCGTATGCGCTCGGACCGAGCGCGGCGTGGATGACGACGAGCAGCTGGTTCGTTGCGCTCGCCACGGCGGTGCTGCTCTCCCTGATGATGCTGGCGTCGATCATCGGCCTGTCGGTGGGCAAGTGGGTGCATAACGCGGGCGGCGTCGTGATGCTCGTCGTCTTCGGCGCGCTGATCGTGCTGCCGGTGATCAGTCTCCTCACGGGACACCTCCGCGAGTATCATCCGTTCCGCACGAGCGTCCCGTCAGTCTCGCTGTACAATCTGAACATCCTCGGCAAGCTTGGCTTCGGTGCGTTCGGCGGCTTCGAGTATGTCGCCATTCTTGCCGGGGAAACCAAGTCGCCGGCGCGGGCCGTACGGCGCTCGGTGGTCATCGCCGCGCCGATTGTCGCGCTGATGTTCATCCTGGGCACCAGCACCGTCGTCGCGTTCGTTCCCGCGAACGATATCGACCTCGTGGGTCCGCTGCCCCAAGTGCTCCGCGCCGGCTTCGGTCCGTTCGGGATCGCCGGACAGCTCGTGACGGTCGCGATCGTCATGACGCTGGCGATGCGCGTGTCGCAGACGAACGTGAGCTTCACCGCCGTCGCGCGATTACCGATGGTCGCCGGGTGGGATCGCCTGCTGCCGCCCTGGTTCAGCAAGCTGCACGCGACCCATCGCACGCCGGTGAACTCGATCCTGCTCGTCGGCGCGTGCGCGTTCGGAATCGCGCTCGCGAGTCTCATCGGCGTCGGACAGGCGGAAGCGTTCCAGCTGCTGTTCAACGCGTCGGGAATGTTCTACGCCCTCAGCTACGT
>DATBHD010000068.1:0-20188 GCA_036557635.1 Gemmatimonadaceae bacterium | reverse complement strand
GGGTGGAGCAGCTCCTCCAGATCCCTCTCGAGCATGAGCGCCTTGCCGAGATCGCTCAGCTCGCGCAGCTCACGGTTGAGCGTCGCCAGGCGGCGGTGCCGACGCGTCCCCTTCAGTCGAGTACAGGAGAGCTCCCGCGCGGCCGCGAGCAATCGATGCCGTGCCTCCGGGCGATCGACGCCGACTAGCGAGAGCGGACACAGGCCGTCGAGAGCCCGTTCCGACCGCTCGTCGGCGGCCACGAGCACGACGTGCCGCGGAAGCCTGCGCAGCGCGTCGATCTGGTCGAGCATCGTCGCGTCGACGACGAGGACGGCCGGCTCGTTGTCATACACGAGCCGCCCTCAGCGTGACTGGGATGGATCAGATACGCAAATACTCAGCATTGACGCGGCTCCGGCTCGACGTCGAGTACCGTTCCCTGTGGATGGTCCGTGCCCTTCCACAGACGTTCACTCGTCGCAGCGCCTGGGCGGTTGGTCCAATGGTATTGCCAATCCATGACGGATAATGGCAATCCACACGCGGGCCGTCATGGCCTGACCAACCGAACAGAGTCCGGTGGACCGAGCGCGAAGGTTAGCGTTCGCTGAATATCACTCCCCTTGACTCCGGTGGCCACGAGACTCCAACCGTTGGTATCCAGCGTAAGACTCGGATCGACGAGCGCGTCCATGCTGGTGAGCGGCGTGACTTCCATCGTGGTCACGACGCTCGAGTCGCGCATCCATTGAACAAACAGTTGCGGGCGTCTCGTCCCCGACTCGGCAAACGTCGAGACGATGCGATAGGTACCCTGCCTCTGGCCATCCACCCACGACCCGCCGGTCAGCACTGACTTGCATTGACTGCATCCAGTGCGAGCCTCTTTCAACGAAAGGCTGGTGCATGTGACGCGTGTCCCCGACCGCCACAGCCAGGAGAAGCAACTGACGGAATCGTCGGGCGCACCCTCCCAGCGTGCCGGCATGCGACCTTCGTAGGCTGGCATCAACGCACTGGAATCGCTCCCCCCGCAGATCGTGTACGGTTGCACGAACTTCTCGATCGGCAAGAGGACAACGAAGCGGTGCTCCAGTCGTGTATTATCGAGGCGAAATCGGCCATTGGCGTCGGTCGTCGTGACGGCGGCGGGACGACGACACGCGTCCTCGAGACTTCCCGAAACGCCGACGCGAAGGCCGGCCGCGGGCCGACCGTCTGGTCCGCGAATCTGGCCACTGATCATCGGTGAGCCGGGCTCAGACCATCGAACGGGGATGCACGCCGCCAGGCCAATCGTTGCCACGCAGCGCAGAGTCGTTAGGTAACATCGCGTCGAATTGACATCGATCCGCATATGCACTCCGACGGGCGAGACTCACCTGATAGCTGCAAGCTATTGACCGCGAGGCCGCCGAGGGCGATAGTCCCCGCTCTCGTTTCCCCGCCACACGCTCCACGCGCTACGCACACCGCCGATGTCTCCCACCCGTCGCGAAGCCCTCATTCAGCTCGCCGCGATCGCCGCGCTCCCCTCGGCGCTGCCCCGCCTGCGCCTCCGCGTCAGTGACCCGCTCGATGGTACCATCGCCGAGTACCAGGCGGGTCGCCGGCGCGGCGACTGGACCGCCGTCGAAGTCACCACGCGCGCGCTCGACCGCTGCCACGCCGAAGGCCAACGCTGGCACGCGATCGACGCCTTCAACGCCAGCGCGTTGGCCGACGCGCGCGCCGCGGACGCGCGTCTCCGCGCCGGCCAATCGCGTGGACCGCTCGACGGCGTGCCCGTCTTCGCCAAGGCCATCTACGACATGGACGGCTTGCCGACGACGGGCTCGAACGCCGAATGGGCGCGCCTTTTCCCCGAGCTCGTTAGGCGGGACGCGCTCGAGGTCGTCCGCATGCGCGCCGCCGGCGCGATCGTTCTCGGCAAGACCGCCGCCGACGACTTCGCCTATCGCGGCAACGGTACGAGCAGCCACACCGGACAGGTGCTGAACCCGCACGACCCGACGGGCACGCGCACCCCGGGTGGCTCGAGCGCCGGGTCGGCGGTCGCCGTCGCCGACGGGATGGCCTTCGCCGCGTTAGGCACCGACGACGGCGGATCGAATCGGATTCCAGCGCAATTCACGGGTGTGGTCGGGATGAAGCCGACCTTCGGTTTCGTGCCGCGCACCGGCGTCATCCCGACCTGGCCGTACCTCGATACGCACGGCCCGCTCGCGCGCTTCGTCGCCGACGCCGCGCTCCTCCTTGCCGCCATCGCCGGTCCCGAGGCGAGCGATCCCCTCGCCCTGACGAGTGCCGTTGCCTCGGCGCCGTTGGCCGCGCTCCGTGACGACGCGCTCGCCGGCGTCCGACTCGGGCTTGTCGAGGCGCACGTCCCTCGTGCGCGGATGACCGCCGACGCCGGCGCGATCTGGGACCGCGCGTTAGGCGATCTCCGCGCCGCCGGCGCCGTCGTCGAGCCCTTCGAGCCGGCGGTGACGCTCGCCACCTATCGGGACGCCTTCGCCGACGCCGCCCGCCAGCGCGGCGACGTTGCCGTGGATCCCAAATCGCCCGCGCCGACCGCGAACGCGCTGCTCGGATACTTCGCCGGTCGTACAGACGACCCACGCGGAGCCGTGCGCAAAGGCTATCCGGCATACCGCGCCTTCTACGACGTCCTCCCGCCGACCTTCGACGAGTGCGAGCCCCTCCTCGATCGGCCGATGACCGACGACCCCGCCGGCCGCTCCTTCGCGCGTTCGCGGGCGGAAGTCGTTAGGCAGCTCGCCGATTCCATGCGCGCCGCCGGCGTCACGGCGATGGTCTACCCGACGATGCCCTTCAACGCCCCGCGCGCCGTCGACAACTGGCCGAACGTCAGAACCGCGCTCGGCTACGGCAACTGGCTCGGCCTCCCCGAAGTCTCGGTTCCCGCCGGGATGGGTGCCGACAGGATGCCCGCACTCAACCTATCGATCGTCGGGTTGCCGGGCACGGACGCCGGCGTGTTGGCGTATGCGCACGCGTATGAGCGGCACTCGCACCGCTTCGTCGCGCCGCCACGAACGTGATCCTCACCTCTTCTCCACGATCACAAACCGGTTCCCGTCAGGCGACACGTCGTACATCGTATTGAGCGCGCTCTGATACGGCGCACGGAAGAGTACCGACTCCGGCCCAACCGTCGGCAGCGCCTCACCCTTTCGGGGGACCAGCGACACCGCCACGAGCTCGTCGTTCCGCCAGTAGTACAGCTCACGCCCGTCACCACGCCACACCGGATCTCTGCCGCCGCCCTGAGAAATCATCCGCGGGGTTCCCCCGCCGGTTCGCGGATACGCGTCGAGATACACCTCCTCCTGCCCCGACGCGTTCGAGACATAGGCGATCCAGTGCTCGTTAGGTGCGACGCGTCCGGCGGTCTCGTCGGCGCCCGTCGCGACGTAGGGCTTCGACGGCGAGCCGTCCAGGGGCTGGGCGACGATGTCGTGCTGCCCGCCGGGCCCACCGTCATCGGTGACGATCAGCGCACCCTCGCGCGGCCAATCGCTAGGGAACTGAATGCCCGGACGTGAGGCAACGACGCGCGTCCCGCCGCCGGCGAGTGGTTGCGTCGCCACGTCCTTGCCCCCCGCCGCACTCACCGAATACGCGAGGACTTTGCCGTCCGGGCTCCACTGCGGGTCGTTGCTGTCCGCGTCGTCGTCGGTGACGCGCCGCGTGGTGCCGGCACCGAGATCGCGCACCCAGACGTCACTCGTGTTCCGTCCGGCGCCGAACGCTCCATACGCGACGCGCCCTCCGTCGGGCGAGAAGCGCGGCGTCCAGGGACGGTTCGCCGGAATCGTTTGCTGAACCCCGCCCTCGCGGTCGACGACGACGAGTGACATGCCGTCGCTCGACGCGCCGGGATCGGGCCATGTGCTCGCGACAGGCTTGGCCTGCGCGAACGTCGGACTCATGCTCTTCAGTCGATCGGTGAGAGACGTATGCGCGATCCCCCATCCGCCCAGGAGCCCCAATCCGACTCCGCCAGCCGCGGCGTACATAGCCACCCGCGCCGCCACCATCCGTGTTCCCCTCGTCCTTCCGAGCGAATCGACGGATCGGCTCTTCCGCTCCTCTGACGGCGAGCCCTCACCCAACGCGCCAAGCGACGTCGCAAAGGCGGCCGCGCTCGGGAACCGGTCGCCGGGCCGCTTCGCGAGCGCACGCCTAACGGCTGCGTCGAGCGACGGCGGCACCTCCGGCCGGCGCTCCGCAACCGCGGTCGGCGGCTCGGCGAGAATGCGCTGGAACATCACCTGCCTCGATGGCGCGGCGAAGGGCGGCTCGCCGGTGAGCATCTCGTGAACCACCGCGCCGAGCGCGTAGACGTCGACCCGCGCGTCGAGCGCGCGCTCCCCCGAGGCCTGCTCCGGCGCCATGTACTGCGGCGTGCCGAGCGTGAGCCCCGTCCGCGTTAGGCGATCGCCGCCGGCGGTCTCGAGGGCGAGCGCGATCCCGAAGTCGGAGACGAGCGCGTGCCCGCCCCGCAGCAGAATGTTCTCCGGCTTGACGTCGCGGTGCACGATGCCGCGCGCATGGGCGTGGTCGAGCGCATCCGCCACCTCGCGCGCTATCCGTACTGATTCGTCGATCGGCAGACGACCGTCGCGCATGAGGCGCGACCGAAGCGTCTCGCCTTCCACGTAAGGCATCACGTACCACAGCAACCCGTCCCCGCTCCCCGAATCGAACAACGGCAGGATGTGTGGATGCTGGAGCGACGCGGTGACGCGGATCTCCTCGAGGAACCGCTCGGCCCCCCCTCCGACCGCCGCCGCGACCTCGGCACGCATCACCTTTACGGCGACATATCGCGCGTGCCGCCGGTCGCGCGCGAGATACACCGTCGCCATCCCCCCACGCGCAATCTCACGCTCGATCGCGTAGCGTCCCGCGAGCGCGGCCGCGAGCTGCACCGCCGTGCGTTCACCAGGCGGCATCGTCGCCGCCGGACCGAGGGCGTCGACGGCCGGCTGCTCCAGGAAGTTGGCCGCCATCCCGTCGTGCGCGGCGAGGAGGGACGCGACTTCCCGCTCCAGCCTTTCGTCCCCGCCGCACGCGTCGACGACGAAGGCGTCGCGCCGCTCTCGCTCGCATTCGAGCGCGGCGCGAAGAATCGCGTCGACCGCGCGCCAGCGTTCGGGCGTCATCGGCGCCGCCGCGGTTTCCGGCGAAGGATCGGTCATCGTTAGGCCTCCCCCTGCAGTTCCCGTCGGAGCCAGATGCGCGCCACCGCCCACTCGCGCCCGACCGTCGCCGGGGAGATTCCGAGCGTCTCCGCGGCCTCCGGGATGCTGAGCCCCGCGAAGTAGCGGAGCTCCACCAGGCGCGCCTTCCGTGGATCGAGAGCGGCGAGCCGTGCGAGCGCGTCGTCCAGCGCGAGCAGATCCACGGCGTCGAGTGCCGGCTCCGGCGCGACCGCGTCGGCGCCGCCGAGGGTGATCTGCTCCGCCGCCGCGCCGCGCTTGAGCGCGCGTCGCGTGCGCGCGTGATCGACGAGCACCCGTCGCATCATCTGCGCGGCGACGGCGAAAAACTGCGCCCGGCTCTCCCAACGCGCGTCGTGCTGACCATCGAGTCGCAGCCAGGCCTCGTGCACGAGGGCCGTCGGCTGAAGCGTGTGTCCCTCCCCTT
This sequence comes from Gemmatimonadaceae bacterium, assembly GCA_036557635.1. Taxonomy (GTDB): domain Bacteria; phylum Gemmatimonadota; class Gemmatimonadetes; order Gemmatimonadales; family Gemmatimonadaceae; genus AG2. The sequence goes on along the minus strand of DATBHD010000068.1, from coordinate 14,530 downwards.
CCCGACCGAGTGCGCGACGCGCTTGCCGGCGCAGCTCGGCGTACACGGTCCGCGCGAGCGCCTCCGATGCTTGCGCGTCGCCGGCGCCCCACGCGCGCAGGAGCTCGGTGACCTGATGCACGTCGTCCGAGGAATCGGGCGATGGCGTGACGCCGTTAGGCGGCGTGGAAACCGACATGGTCGCTCGGTGCGGGATCGAATCTCGCTTTCTGTGACGAAGGGCTCCTGATCAGACACGCACAACCGTGAGTGGGTTTGGTCGCTTCCTGCGCGCTATGAGGTGAGGACCGATTAACTCATGGAGGACAGAATGACTACGCCATTGACGCGTGCCGCTGTTTCATTTGCCGCTCTCGCCGCCACGCTCGCGCTCGGCGCGTGCGCGCGGGGCGCCTCGCCCGCGACGTGGGACGGAGCGGCCGGCTTCTCGGATGGACGGTTCGCCATCGGGTTCGAGAACGAGGCGCAGACGTACGTCGACGTCTACTACATCGATGAGCGGCGCGAGTGGTGGCTCGGTCGGGTTGCGCCGGGTGCGCTGACATCGCTCACCATCCCGGGCGCGGCACTATCGACGACGACCGGATTCGTCCGCTTGGGAATTCTCGCCAACACGCAGCGGACGCTGCACCCGATGAGCGACGCGCGCACGATTCTCACGATCCCGCAGCCGGTCGGGAAGCTGATGGCGCAGCAGTGGACGTATCGCCAGACGCCACTCGCGACGCCCGAGATCTTCGGCAAGCGACGCGTGCGCGAGCCCTCTACTCGTTAGGCGCGTCCGCGCTCCCGCCTCCGCCCTTGGCTCCGTCCCTTCCGAGTCGCCGGCTCCTGAAAGAGCATCGGCGAGTCGTCGCACGTGAAGCCGGCCTCCCGGCCCAGCGCGCAGATGCCGTCGCGCAACATCCGCACTTCGGCCGACGTGAGCCGGCCGATCGCGCGCACGATCTCGTTCGTCGCCGTCGGCGGCGCGCGGCGCAACGCGCGGCGCCCCTCGGCGGTCAGCTGCAGCACCACGCTCCGGCGATCGTCCGGCGAGGGTACGCGCTGCACGAGCCCCCGGCGTTCGAGACGACTCAGGACGACGGAAGCGGTGCTCTGATGCGTCATGGCGCGCGCCGCCAACGCATTCACGGAAAGATTGGCTTCGGCCGCGATCTCCTGAAGGAGAAAAAGTTGCGCATTCGTGACACCGGTACGTCGCTCGATGACCCGAGCCTTCCGGCTGAGCGCGCCCACCAGCCCCCGAACCGCCTGCAACGCCTTCCGCCCCTCGGTGCTCATCTGCGTTCGCCCAACACGTAGCGTGCGCAGGCTGGCTCGAGTCGACTGTGGCATGGCCCGTAGAATCGCCGCGCCTTGCTCGTCTTGCAAGCCTCCCCCCTCGCCGGTACGACCGTCCGATACATGTATGTCAATATTGTAGTGCGACATGCGCGACCGGACGGCGCTGATTGCATTGATGTCAACATACGGGCATCTTTAGCATCGGGCGACGAGCCCCCCCACCTGCCCAAGCAACTTCGATTCAGACCAGGACTTTGTGAGCGCGAGGACAAGCAACGGAGCCGCGAGCGTCAACGGTGCTAACGGCCCGTTCGCCTACATCCGGACACGCGCCGTCAGCCTTTTCCAGTCGGAGCGACGGCGCCTCCTCCTCGACTCGCTGCTTCTCGGCGTCGTCGGCGTCGGCGCCGCGCAGCTCTTCAACTTCCTGCTCGGCCTGGCGCGCACGTTCTTCCTCACGACGATCGCCGGCTACCGGCCGCCCGGGTTGCCAAGTGAGGGGGCCTCTCCCATCGAGGTGATCGGACCACACGGACTCTGGTTGGTCCCGCTCGCGACAACGATCGGCGGCCTTCTCGTCGGGATCCTGACGACGTGGCTCGCCCCCGAAGCCGAAGGCCACGGCACCGACGCCGTCGTGCGCGCCTTCCATCGCTCCGCGGGAGCGCTGCGCGCGCGCGTGGCTCCGGTGAAGATGGTTGCCTCGGCCCTAACGATTGGATCTGGAGGGGCCGCCGGGCGCGAAGGACCGATCGCGCTCATCGCCGCCGGAATCGGATCCTGGTACGCGGACATCACCGGCCGCAGCGAGTCCGAGCGCCGGCTGCTCCTCCTCGTCGGCGCCGCCGCCGGACTCTCCGCCATTTTTCGCTCGCCCATCGGCGCGGCGCTGTTCGTCATCGAAGTGCTCTACGCGGACATGGAATTCGAGGCGAGCGCGCTCCTGTACGCGACGCTGGCCGCCATCATCGCCTACGCGATCAATGGACTGTTCGTCGGGTGGGGCGCGCTCTTCCAGGTCCCGCCGATCACGGGCTTCCACTCCCCGCTCTCCTATGGCTGGTATGCATTGCTTGGTGTTGCCGCCGGTCTGTTCGCGACGGCGCTGCCGGTGGTGTTCTATCGTACCCGCGACGCATTCCACCGTCTTCCAGTGCCGCTCTTCCTCAAGCCGGCGATTGGCGCCCTCCTGACGGGGCTACTCATCCTCGCGTTCCCGCAGGTGATCTCCGGCGGCTACGGCTGGATTCAGCAAGCCATCGATGGCCGGATAGCGTTAGGCACCATGGCCGTGTTGTCGGTCGTCGAGATTGTGGCACTCAGCTTCACCGTCGGCTCCGGTGGCTCAGGGGGCGTCTTCGCGCCCAGTCTCTTCGTCGGCGCGATGCTCGGCGGCGCCTGTGCCGCGCTCGGTCATCAGCCGATCGCGCCCTTCGTTGTCGTCGGCATGGCCGCCGTCTTCGCCGGTGCGGCGCACGTGCCCATCGCCACGATGATGATGGTGACCGAGATGACCGGCGGGTACACCTTGCTCGTGCCGGCCGCGCTCGCCGTACTCCTCAGCTATCTCGTTCAGACCCGTCTCGCCAACCGCTTCAAGTATCAGAGCATCTACGAGGCGCAGGTGTCGTCGCGCGCCGAGTCACCGGCCCACTATGCCCGGCATCTCGAGATCGCGTTGCGCATTCTGCGCGAGGAGGGGCTGTCGAATCTCGATGTCGGAGAGCTGGATCTCGTCTCGCTCGTGCGATCGGGAATCCGTGTCGAGCTCGCGAACGACCGCCGACTCTTCGTCGGTGTGCTGCGAGCCCAGAGTCCATTCGTCGGCACGACGATCGGCGCCAGTGGTCGCCAGCTGGCGGGCACGGACACCAACATCATCGGAATACTTCGGGGCGAGCACATGCTCCCACCGCGCGCCGATCTCGTGTTGGAGGCTGGCGATCGGCTGCTGCTTGTCGCGAATGCCGTCACCATCGACAGCTTGCTCGAGCAGTTCGATCCGTGGTGAGCGCGCGCGTCAGGGTGGCGCGCTCACGCCGGCAGCTCGAAGCGATCGCCTAACGCGCGAGCCGTGATGCCGGTCGCGACGAGGGGAAGGTCCAACAGTCTCGTCGTCAGGTTGCGCAGGCGAATCCCCGTCTTGGATCGCGGCGCGAACCACCAGCCAAGCCGCTCGGCGCCGTGCTGCTTGGCATCGACGAATGGCTTGAATCGGCGCTGGTACGCGGCGTACGCGATATCGTGGTCGCCGGCGGCACGCTGGAGCGCGTTCGCGAGCACGTAAGCGCCCGCCATCGCGAGCGCCGCTCCTTGACCCGCAAGGAGCGACGGCGCATGCGCCGCGTCGCCGACCAAGGCGACACGCCCGCGTGACCATTGGGGAAGCCGGATCTGTGACACCGCGTCGAAGTACAGATCGTCCGCGCAACTCAGCGCGCGCAGGATCTCGTCGCACTCCCAACCACGCCCGCCGAATCGCTCGCGCAGAACGCGCCTCTGTATCGCGGCGTCGTCGTGCGGGATCTCCTCGCCGTCGGAGCGGGCGAAGATGAAGAAGAAGGCGCTGCGCCCGCCGCGGAGTGCATAACGAGCTATCTGTCCCCCCGGAATCGAGTAGCAGACATACGCACCGTCGTCACGGTGGGGATACGCGCTCGCGCTGAAGGCCGCCGTGTAGTAGCCGAGCGAGTGTTCGCACGCCGTCGACGCACCGAAGACGAGCTCGCGTACCGAGGAGTGGAGGCCGTCGGCGCCGACCAGGAGATCGAACCGGCGCCGCGGCGCATGCGCGAACCCGACGGTGAGACCCGCGGCGTCTTCCTCGATGGACGTGACCGTTTCGGCGAAAATCGTCTCGATCGTGCCGTCGATGCATTCGAACAGGCGACGCGACAGGTCGCTGCGGGGGAGACTGATGAAGCGATCGTGCGTCGCCGAACGCATCACCTGGGCGTCGAAGCCGGCGACTCGCTTGCCGCCGCTGTCGACGAGTCGGACTTCCTCGATGCGATAGCCGTCGTGCGCAAGGACGGGGAGCATCCCCATGCGGTCGGCGACTTCGTAGCCGACTCCCCAGAAGTCGATCATGTAGCCGCCGGTGCGGAGCTTCGGCGCGTGCTCGACGAGCGTCGGCGTGAAGCCGTATTGGCGCAGCCAGTACGCGAGCGTCGGTCCCGCGATCCCGGCGCCGACGATGAGAATGCGACCGTTCCGATGCCTCACGAGTGGCTCACGCCGCCGGCGCCGCCATCCCGGCCGCCCGATCGTTGTCCCTGTGGTGCGTGTTTAGCATCTGCTATCTCTCACCCGTCCATCGCCGCCCGCCGCTCACCCTGACGGCGACGGCCGCGCGGTCCGCCGGTGGACGCGGCCCGCCTCGTATTATATTGATGTCGATATATATCGCGACAGGGGGCGCCGTGCGGCAATTCTTCGGGTTCTTCATGTTACAGGCCACTTCGGCCCGTCTCGACCAGTGGGCGGCGCACCTGCCGGCGTCGCTGCGCCAAACCGGCCCGTTCGACGTGCTGGTATGGCAATGGATAGCGCTCCCGTTGGTGGCGCTCGTCGCCTTCGGCGCGGGCACGCTGATCAGCCGCGTTGTGCGACTCGTCCTCGGTCCCCTCGCCGACCGCACGACCTCCAAGCTCGACGACGTGATTCTGGCGCGACTCGCCGGTCCGTTGACGCTGGCCTGCGGCATCGGCGTCGCGGCGCTGCTCGTGCCATTTCTCGCCCTCGCCAAGCCCGCGTTCGTCGCGACGCAGCGGCTGCTGGGAAGCGTGCTCCTTTTCGCCTTCTTCTGGGCGCTCTGGCGGCTCGTCGACGTCGCTCGGGATTTCGTGACGCAGTCTCGATGGGCGATCGCGACATCGGCGTCCCGAAGCCTCGTCCCGCTCGGCGCGCGCGTCGGCAAGGTCGCCGTCGCCGCGATCGGTCTCGTCGCCATGCTCTCTCGTCTTGGCTATCCGGTCGCGAGCCTCATCGCGGGCCTCGGCATCGGGGGCCTTGCCGTCGCCCTCGCCGCGCAGAAGACGGTGGAGAATCTGTTCGGCGCGTTTTCACTCGGCGTCGATCGTCCCTTTTGCGAAGGCGACTTCGTAAAGGTCGAAGACTTCGTCGGAACGGTGGAAGCGATTGGCCTGCGATCGACGCGCTTTCGCACGCTCGACCGCACGGTCATCAGCGTGCCTAACGGCCGCCTCGCCGACATGCGCCTCGAGTCGTTCAGCGCTCGCGATCGCATGAGGCTCGCTACCGTCATCGGACTCGTGTACGAGACGACGGCGGCCCAGATGCGCGAGGTGCTCGCGGGCTTCGAGCGCGTCCTGCGGGAGCACCCGAAGATCTGGCCGGACGCGGTCGTCGTGCGGTTCAACGACCTGGCGTCGTCGTCGCTCAACATCCAGGTCATGGCCTGGTTTCAAACGGACTGGTCCGAGTTTCAGCGCATCCGTCAGGAAGTGCTGTTGCAGTTCATGGATGTGGTGGAAGCAGCCGGCACCTCATTCGCCTTTCCGACCACGACGGTCCATGTGGCATCGGCGCCCCCCGGCGCCCTGCCGCTGCCTCGGGAGGAGCTGCGCGCGGCGGGGGGCTGACCCACCGAAAGCACCGGCGCGCCGCCTAACGCGCGCCGCGTCCTGACCGCCCTCGGGGGCATGCTTGCGCGCCGTGTGGCGGTCGGCTACCCCTAAGCCGATCGGTTTTTCCCGCGGGCGCACCAACAACGATCAGGAGGCGACATGTGGGTGGCGATTGCGCGGCGAGCGCTGGCGGTGTGCCTCACGACGGCGGTGATACTACCATCCGCCGCCATCCTGGCGCAGCGCGATTCGTCGCGTGGCGCCGCGGCGCTGCGGGCCCGAGTCGATTCGACCCCCCGGGGTGCGCCGGTCGTTTTCCATTCCGACACGGTGCTCCGTCTGTACGGTGGTCTCGGGCCGTTCTCCGCCGAGGCGCGCGCCGCGGCCGTGCCCGCGCGTCTCGCCCAGGTGGCGTCCGCCGTCGCCCGTGGCGATTCGATTGTGGTGACGGATCGGCAGACGTACAGCGAGCTGTCGGTGGGCAACGTCGTCGTCATGACGGTGCTCGACGATGATGCGCGGCCGCTCGGGACCGGACGCACCGAGCTCGCCCGCCGCTATGCGACCCAGCTTCGCGCATCACTGGTCGCGGCTGCCGCGCGGACGAGCGCGCGCGCCATTCTCCAGGACGCGGCGCTCGCCCTGCTCGCGACGATCGCTCTGCTCCTCGTGCTTCGCCTCATTTCGGCGGGCTTCGCAAAACTCTACGCACGTATCGACGCGCTGCGTCACGTTAGGCTCCGCGTCCTGCGCATTCAGGACTTTGAGCTCCTCTCCGCCGGCCGCCTCTCGTCCCTCCTCACCGGCGCGACGCGGGTGCTCCGCGTGGTGCTCACCCTGCTCGTTTTCTACATCTATGTCCCGCTCGTCCTGAGCTTTTTTCCCTGGACGGCGCCTTTCTCCCAGTTGATTGTAGGCTACGCCGTTCGTCCATTCGCCGCCGCCGGCCTCGCGTTCATCACGTATCTCCCGAATCTCTTCTATCTGGCCGCCGGCGTCGTCATCACGCGCTATGTGCTCGCCTTCGTCCACCTCCTGTTCGGCGCCGTCGCCACCGGTTCGATCCAGATTCGGGGCTTCTACCCAGACTGGGCCGAGCCGACGTACAAGATCGTGCGCGTCCTGCTGCTCGCCTTTGCCGCGATCGCGCTCTATCCCTATCTGCCGGGCGCGAGCTCCGATGCGTTCAAGGGGGTCTCGATCTTTCTCGGCGTCCTCTTTTCGCTGGGATCGTCGGGGGCCGTCGGCAACATGGTGGCCGGTATCGTCCTCACATATACGCGCGCGTTCCAGCTCGGCGATCGCGTGCAGATCGGCGGCACCGTCGGCGACGTCACGGAAAAGACGCTGCTCGTCACGCGTCTCCGCACGATCAAGAATGAGGCGGTGACCATACCTAACGCGAGCGTCCTGGCGAGTCAGGTGGTCAACTTCACGACGCTGGCGGATCGAGGGCTCATCCTGCACACGTCGGTCACCATCGGCTACGACGCACCATGGCGTCAGGTCCACGAGTTGCTCATCGGGGCAGCCCGCCGCACCGAGCACGTGCTCGCCGAGCCCGCGCCATTCGTGCTGCAAACCGGGCTCGATGACTTCTACGTCAGCTACGAGTTGAATGCCTACACCGGCCGGCCGGACCTCATGGCTGTCATCTATTCGACGCTGCATCAGAACATTCAGGAGACGTTCAACGAGGGCGGCGTCGAGATCATGTCGCCGCATTATACCGCGCTGCGGGAGGGCAACGAGACGACGATTCCCACCGCGTACCGCTCGGCCAGCTATCGCGCACCGGCGTTTCGGGTGACCCACGAGGCCAGCGAGAAGCCTAACGGGCCAGTGGACAGCGGAGGCGTCTCCTACTCGCCGCAAGATGCACGGCACTGAGGCGCTCCTGACCATCGCCTGGGCGGCCGCCGCCGGCCTGCTCGCCCAGGTTCTCGGCGCGCGCCTGCGCCTTCCTTCGATCGTCCTCCTGCTCGCCCTCGGCGTCCTGCTCGGCCCGGCCGCGTTAGGCGTCGTTCATCCGGCGTCGATCGCCGGCGGCCTTCCCGTGATCGTCAAGCTCGTTGTCGCCATCGTGCTCTTCGACGGCGCGCTGAACCTGCGCCTCGGCGACCTTCGCCACTCGGCGGCCGAAGTCCGAAATCTCATTCTGGTCGGCGTCCCGATCACCCTGGCCGGCGGCACCCTCGCCGCCCATCTCATCTCCGGCCTCAGTTGGACCGTCGCGCTCGTCTTTGGCGCGCTCGTCACCGTCACCGGACCGACCGTCGTTCAGCCGCTGCTGCGGCGGGTGGAGCTGCCTCGCCGCGTCAAGGCGACGCTCGAGGGCGAGGCCATCCTCGTCGATCCCCTCGGTGCGCTTCTCGCCGTCGCGCTGGTCGACATCGTGCTCGGCCTCGCCGGCAGCCGACCCATCGGCTGGCTCGCTGGCGCATGGGCGTATCTCGGGCGCCTCTCCATCGGGCTCGGCGTCGGCGTCGCCGGCGGTTTAGTGCTCTCTCAACTGTTACGCCGGCGCCGGCTGGTGCCCGTCGACTTTGCGAATCTCGCGGCCCTCACGGGGCTGTGGAGCGTGTTCGCCCTCGCCGAGGCGCTGCACGCCGAGGCCGGAATCATGGCCGCCGTCGCGATGGGACTCACGCTGCAACGGAGCGCCGTTCCCGAGGAGCGGCGGCTGCGACGATTCAAGGAACAGATCACGATCCTCGGGATCGGCCTCCTGTTCATCCTGCTCGCCGCCGGCCTGCCCGTCAGCGCGCTGCATGCCGAAGGCTGGCGTGGCGTAATGACGGTTGCCGTGCTCATGGTCGTCGTCCGCCCGCTCAGCGTCGCCGTCGCCCTCCGTCATTCCGCCCTCTCGCGGCGCGAGCGCATTTTCGTGGCCTGCCTCGCGCCGCGCGGCATCGTCGCCGCCTCCGTCGCCTCGATCTTTGCGCTCGCGCTGCTGGACGCGGGATTCGCCGAAGGCCCCCGCTTGCTCGCGCTCACCTTCCTCACCGTCGCGATGACGGTGACGCTGCAAGGATTGACCGCGGCGCCACTCGCTCAACTCCTTCGCCTCAAGAGCATGTCGGGGCACGGTGCCGTCGTCGTCGGCGCCGGACCACTCGGCCGCGTCGTCGCCGCCGTGCTTCGCGAACATGGCCGTCCCGTCGTTCTCGTGGATCGAAACGCCGCGCTCGTCGACGAGGCGAAGGCGCTCGGCTTCGACGCCTTGACCGGCAACGCGCTCGACGAGACGACGCTCGAGCAGGCGGGCACCGAGGACGCCGAGACTCTCGTCGCCGTGACGACCAATTCCGAGGTGAACGCGCTGGCCGCTCACCTCGCGCACGACGCGTTCGGCGTCGCCCGCGCGTATCCGGCGCTCGCGCAGCCGAGTCGCGGCGCCGGCGAGCCGCTCCTCGAGCGCGTCGGCGGCCGGCTCGCCTTCGGCCGGCCCGTCGATGTGCGCCGCTGGGAGAGCTTGTTAGGCGACAACCGCGCTCGGGTCGTGCGCTTCGCCGTGCGCGGCGTCGCCGACGGCGAGCCGCAGCTGTTGTCGCCTGACGAGCTCACCGCGACCGACGACGTCGTGCCCATTGCACGACTCAGGAGTGGGAGCGTAGAGATCATCACCCCCGGGCAGAGTTGGCGTGAGGGCGACGAGGTCGTGCTGGTCAGTCGATTGCCGGAGGCGGACACGATCGCCCTGCTCCGGCGGCGACCGGCGCAGGCGCCGATGGCCGAGGCTCTGGTACCCCGCGACGAAGCGGCGAGTAAGTAGAGAGCGATTCGCACCAGTATTTATATTGACAGCCATGTACCACCCCGCCGCGGACGCGCGCTGTCGGACTGCTGACGACTGCCGATGACCACCGAGAGCTCCTTCATCCTGTTGTTCACGATCGCGACGTCGGTCGCCATCGCGGTGCGGCGACTCCGCGTCCCGTACCCGGTGGCCCTCGTCGTCGTGGCGCTCATTCTCGGATCGCTGCGGCTGGTGGAAGCGCCGCATCTGACGAAGGACCTCCTGTTTGCGCTCTTCCTCCCGGGCCTGTTGTTCGAGGCGGCATTCAACATCGACGCGAAGGAGTTCTGGCGCAGTCGGCTCGCCGTCAGCGCGCTCGCCGTGCCCGGCGTCGTCGTCGCGATCGGCCTAACGGGGCTGCTCGTCACCCCGGTGATCCGAACGTTGGTGCTCGAGCAGACCTTTGAGCTCAAGTACGGGCTCGTTTTCGGCGCGCTCGTCGCGGCCACGGATCCGATCGCGGTTGTCGGGTTGTTCAAGAGTCTCAACGCACCGCTGCGCCTGACGACGCTACTCGATGGGGAGAGTCTCCTCAACGACGGCACGTCGATCATCCTCCTCACGCTCCTGCTCGCATACATCGGCGGTGCGACTACGGGCTTCGTGCCACTGGTCGTTCAGTTCGTGATCATTGTCGGTGGTGGTGCACTCGTCGGCGGCGCGGTCGGCTTCGTCGCCTCGCGGGTCACGAAAGAAGTCGACGATGCGATGATCGAGATCGCCCTCACGACGATCGCCGCGTACGGTTCGTTCGTCATCGGTGAACAGCTCCACTTCTCGGGCGTCATCGCGACGGTGAGCGCCGGGTTGGTCTGCGCCAACTATGGCCGCGAGATCGGCATGTCGGCGTCGACACGCGTCGCGCTGGATACGTTTTGGGACTACGTCGCCTTTGCGCTCAACTCCGTCGTCTTCCTCCTCATCGGGTTCGAGGTTCATTTCGAGGAGCTCGCGTCGTCGTGGCGGGAGATCCTCGTCGCCTACGCCGCCGTCGTCATCGCGCGCGCCGGAGTCATCGGCCTCGCCAGCATCTTTCTCTCGCGAACGGGCGAGCGAATTCCCATGTCGTGGCGCGCGGTGTTGACCTGGGGCGGCATGCGCGGCGCGCTGTCGATGGTCCTCGCGCTCGGACTACCCCTCACCTTTCCCCACCGCACGCTGCTCGTGACGATGACCTACGGCGTCGTTGTGGTGTCGTTGCTCGTCCAGGGGCTCACGATGCCCTCGCTGCTGCGCCGGCTCGGCCTCGGCCGGGCGCCGGATGCTCGGCTCGACTACGACATCGCGCGCGCTCAGGTCAGCGTGTCCGACGCCGGCCTCGCCGAGGTCGATCGCATGCTGGCGGCGCACAGCGCGGCGCCACCGGTGCTCGACGCCCTTCGCGAGCGCTACGAGCGGCGGAAAGTCGAGTGGCATGGCCGGCTCGACGCCGTGCAGATCCAGCAACTGGATCTGGCGCGGGAAGAAGCCGAGCGAGTCGTTAGGCACCTCCTCGACGCCGAGAAGGACCACCTCACGGTGCGGCTCGACGAAGGGCTGCTGTCGCGCGATGCGTACGAGAAACTGATAGCGGGCGTCAACGAACGTCTCGATCGCCTCGAGGATGGGCACTACGAGGACGCGCTCGACCTCGTCGCGCCGCGAGAGGAGCCCGACGCGCCGACCGCCCGCGGCGAGTCGCCCGGCGGCGTCCCCGCACCGCCGACTCCCGTCCGCGAAAGCGAAGCATGATCGTTAGGTGGATCGATGGGCGCGTTGTCCGTGAATGGCTACGTCGGGTGCGCCGGACCGAGGGGCGGCGGCGATGCGCCGTCGCCGTGGGCGTGGCGATCCTCTCCGCCATCGCCCCCGTCCGCCTCACGGCGCAAGATTCGACCTGGCAGCGATCCGCGGACCTGAGCGCGAACGCCTGGTACGGAGCGGCGCACACACGCGTCGTGTCGTCGCAGATCGATCTGGGTCGAACGGATTCGTCCCTCTCCGTTCGGGCGAGCTTCCGCTTCAGCTACGCCGACGATCGTGACGCCGATGGTCCACGTCAGGTGACGGCGCGCGGCGGACAGCTCTCGTTGGGCATCGACTACCGTCCGTACGACCGCTGGAGTCCATTCGTATTCGGCGGCAGCGAGACGAGCTACCAGCAACGCATCGCGCGGCGCGACAACGTCGGCGCCGGGGCAAAGAGAACGTTGCGGCGAAAGGGCCGGGACGATCTCAGCATCAGCCTCGCGCTGCTCGCGGAGCGCACGCGCGCGCTCGTCCCGCACGACAGCATCGCTGGCGTCGACGCGCGCGCCCGCTGGTCCCTTCGCTTCCGCTACCGGAGACAGCTGACGCACACGCTCTACTTCTCGCATGTCACGTTCTATCAGCCCGGCGTCCGTCTCCCACTCGCCCAATACACGATCGACGCCACGACGGCTGTCGAGGCGTCGATCACCTCCGTAGTATCCCTAACGGCGACGCTCCGCGATCGCTACGACAGTGAAGCTCGCCAGCGGGGCGCGGACAGCGATAACGACGGAAACTTCCTGTTCGGCTTGCGCGCGCATTTCTGACAGACGTTCGCCGCAGCCGAGGAGGACAAGCCGATAGCCACAACATTGATGTCAATGTATATTGCGAGACGGGCCCACCCCCGCCGATCGTCATCGATCGCCCCCCCCCCCCCGCAAACCACCCGCGCACCAACCACGGAGGATCTATACGTTGCATTCCGACGCGTCGACCGCTAGCGACCCCACTCTCGTGAGCGCGCCGCCCGCGTTCTCGCCGCTCGTACAGGGAAGACTCATTCTCGCCTCGAACAGATTGCCCGTGACGCTCGCCGTCGCCGGCGATCGCGCGGAGGTGCGCCGCAGTAACGGCGGCCTCGCCTCCGGGCTGCGTTCGCCTCACGAGCGCATGACCGGCCTGTGGGTCGGCTGGCCTGGCCGTCTCGACGCGCTCCAACCGGAGGCGCGTGAAGCGGTCCAGAAGCACCTGGAGGCGATGCGTCTCGTTCCGATCGTGCTCAGCGCGAAGGAGGTCCGCGGATACTACGATCGGTTGTGCAATGCGGTGCTCTGGCCGATCTGTCACGACCGTCTCGATCAGCTGCCGCTGCACGTCGGCAATTGGGACGTTTACGAAACCATCAACATCCGGTTCGCCGAGGCGATCGCGGCGCAGTATCGGCCGGGGGACCTCATTTGGGTTCACGACTACCACTTGATGCGGCTTCCCGCGCTGCTGCGCGAACGACTGCCCGACGCGCGCATCGGGTTCTTTCTCCACGTACCTTTTCCGAATCCGGAGATCTTCTTTGCGCTGTCGGCGCGCCGCTGGCTCGTGGAGGGCTTGTTGGGCGCCGACGTCATCGGCTTCCATACGCGCCGCTGGCGGGGGCATTTCACGGCCGCGCTGCGTCGATTGTTCTCCATCGAGATGGACGCGCAGAGCACCGTGGGGTACGACGGACGGCGCATCCACCTCGGCGTGTTTCCGATCGGCGTCGATGTGGAGCATCTCGAGGAGCAGGCCGCGCATCGTGAGGTGACGGCATCGGTGCTCAATCTTCGGTCGCCGACCCAGCGCCTGCTCGTCGGCATCGACCGCCTCGACTACAGCAAGGGCATCGTGAGGCGGTTGTTGGCCTTCCAGCGTCTGCTCCTCAAGCACCCGGAGTGGCGGGAGCACGTGCAGCTCGTGCAGATCGCGGTGCCGACGCGGACGCGAGTGCGGGCCTACCGCCGGCTGCGGCGGGAAGTCAACGCGCTCGTGGGACACATCAATGGCCGCTTCGCGACGCCGACCTGGACGCCGGTGCAGTACGTCCATCGCCAGCTGTCGCAGACGATGCTGTTCGCCCTCTATCGGGCCGCGGACGTCATGGTCGTCACGCCATTGCGAGACGGGATGAATCTCGTCGCGAAGGAGTTCGTCGCCTGTCGCGCCGACGAGAGCGGCGTGCTCGTGCTCAGCGAGTTCGCGGGCGCCGCCGACGAGCTGACCGACGCGCTGATCGTCAACCCCTACGACACCAAAGGCGTCGCCGACGCGATGCACCGCGGCCTAACCATGGACCGCTCGGAGCGGCGGCGGCGCCTCGCCGCGCTCCGCGCCACGGTGCGCGCGCACGACGTGCATCAGTGGGCGCGAAACTTTCTCGAGACGCTGGCCCGTGTGACAAACCGCTGATCGCTCGCCCCATGATGTCGGCTTGCACGGGGGCTCGCGCTGGCCCCTGACCGCGGTTGTCGCGTCGCCCGCATGACAAAGACTGGGCCACATGCTACGCCCTCAAGGGCGCCATGTGGTGAACGTCGTCGCGGGCTCGCGTTTCTTCGGTGGCTGCGCTTCCGCTGGCTCGCCGACGTTCACGATCGCAACGATCCGCTCACCGTCGCCCACTCCGACCGCCGTGCGAGACGCGGCGTCGCCCATCACGCCGCCTGTCTTGATATGAGTGCCAAGGCCGAGCGCGACGGCAGTGAGCGCGAGGTTCTCGATCGCCATCATCGCGGCGGCGTAGTCCTCCTCGCGAGTCTCCGGGTTCTCGTTCTGCACGACCGAGACGGCGATCATGCAAGGCAGGTCGCGATGTTCCGCGGCAATCGTCTCCCGCAGCGTGCGCCCGGCCTCCGCATCCGGCAGCTTGCGCGCTTTTCGTTCGCCGAGGGCAAGCCCGTATGCATAACGAGACTCCGGCCCGAGGACGTAAAAGCGCCAGGGTCGGGTGAGCCGATGATTCGGCGCGAGGATCGCGGCGTCGAGGAGGAGCTCGATCTGCTCGCGGGTGACCGCCCGATTGGTGAACTTCTTGATCGAGCGGCGGCGCGCGATGATTTCAGGAATGGTCATCGAGGAAAGCTAC
>DATBHD010000067.1:0-25236 GCA_036557635.1 Gemmatimonadaceae bacterium | reverse complement strand
CCTCTACCCTCTACCCTCTACCCTCTACCCTCTGCCCTCGACGGTCGGCGCGCGACGAGAAAGCAGCTCGCCACCTTCCGCGGTGCACATGAAGTCGTCCTCGATGCGAACGCCCCACATACCGGGCATGTAGATCCCCGGTTCGACGGAGAACACGAAGCCCGGTTCGAGCAGCTTCGTGTTCCCCTCCACCATCCACGTTGGCTCGTGGCCATCCATCCCCATGCCGTGGCCCAGCCGGTGGGTGAAGTATTGGCCGTAACCGCCCTTGGTGATCACGGCGCGAGCGGCGCGATCGATCTCTTGCGCTGGAACGCCGGGGCGCACGCGCGCCATCGCCGCGTCCTGCGCCTCGTGCACGAGATTGTACACCTCACGGAATCGGACCGGCGGTGCGTCGCCGAACCAGCGCGTGCGCGTGATGTCCGACGTGTAGCCTTGGAATTCGCCGCCGGCGTCGATGAGCACCACCATCTGCGGCGCGAGCTTTGTTCCGATCGTTCCGCCATGTGGCAGCGCCGACTGAGGGCCGAACTGCACCAGGCCCCCACCGTCCATCCCTCGCTTCGCATGCTCCTCGGCGACGATCTTCGCGACGTCTCGATCGCGCATTCCAGGTTCGAGACGGTCGAACGTCGATGCGACCGCGTCCTCCGTGATCTCGATCGCGCGGCGCATGCGCAAAATCTCTTCGGGCGATTTGACCAGCCGGAGCTGCTCGAACACGCCGCTGCCGTCGATGAGCTTCGCATCGGGTAGCGCACGGGAGATGGCCATCGCGGTCCAGTAGTCGGTCTTCGGCTCGACGACGATCGACGCCGTGCTCGACCCGCTCGACTCACGGATTGCATCCCGAAGCAGCGCAAATGGATCCGCCTGTTCCTCCCAACCGCGAATCGGTGCTGTGACATGAGCGCCCCGTCGCACGCGCTCCACCTCGAACGACGGCGCAACCAACACCGGCGCGCCATCTACAGGCAGGACGAGTGCGATGAGACGCTCGCTCCGTCCGTAGTTGCTGCCGACGAGATAGGTGAAGTTCGTCGCGCCACTCGTCGCGACGAGTATCGTACCGCCGGCATCGCGCGTGAGCAGTCGCGCGCGTTCGAGTCGCTTCTCGAACACGTCGTTGTCGAGCGGCGGGATCGGGGCATAGCGCGATTTGACCTTGATGTTGGTCGCGGGCACTGTCGGCACACGCGGCCGCACTGAGACGGTGCTCTGGGCGGCGAGGCGGTCCGTCCCAGTGAGCGCGGCTGTGGCACCGAGAGCAGAAACAGACGTGACGAATGATCGGCGATCCATGGTAGCGTCCGATTGTGCGAGAGGGGTGGGAGCAAGCGCACGCGCGAGCGACGTCCAACGCTTTCTCTCGTTGTGGGTGTGAGCCGCAACTAGCGGCGCACGTCGCGAGCTATATCTTAGCAGCGCCGCGCCGGTCCGAAATATCGTACATGCTGATCGCACCGGTTCGAGACATCGCGACATAGAGAAAAAAAGCCACGGGTCGTTCGCTTTTGTGTACGCCCGCGCCGCATAAACCATCGAGATTCGCGACCGACAAGGAGAGACAACGTGAACATTGCCGTCCAACTCGAGCCTGCGAACGGCACACCTCCCGAAGTCGAGTACAAGTGGGACGCCGACACGGATATTCTGTCGGCGCAGCTGAAGACGCGCGCGCTGGGCGACGGGATGTCGGGGTCGGTGGAGGTGGAAGGGAAGGACGGCTCCTGGATCATCCTCGACGTCGCCGAAGGCCGTATCAATGGCGTCGAAGTCGCCGTGTGGCCCGACGTGCGCAAACTGCCGACGCTTGCTCCACCGAATCAGGTCGAGGATGCGCGCGTGATTCTCCCGTCGCGCCGCTCGCAACCGAATATCGCCGCGGTCGAGGTGGACACGCCGCTCATCGCGGAAGCAGACAGCACCGAGCGCGTCATTCACTTCAGGCTCGGCAAGACTCGTGAGGCGCGCACGGTGCGCGTCGGTCGTGATCTACTCCTCGATGTCGATCGCCAGAGCCAGATCGCCGGTTTGTGGCTGCTCAACGTTCCTCCGTTCCCGGACGGCATGGCTCGGCTCGAAGAGCTCTGAGCGCGGCGTGATCACCACCATCGTTTTGATCCGGGTGGAACCGCCGATGATTCCGAAGGCGGCTCACATGCTGGCGGGCGTCGACGGCGTGACGGAGGTGTACTCGGTGTCGGGCGAGTGGGATCTCGTTGCGATCGTGCGCGTGCCGCAGTACGACGACATTGCGCGAGTTGTTACCGAGACGTTTCCAACCGTGCCCGGCATTCAGCGTACACAGACGCTCACGGCGTTTCGTGCGTACTCGAAGAACGATTTGCAGCAGGCGTGGGACATCGGAGTGGAGTGAGGTTTGTCGGACCGCACCGGCGATTACATCTCGGCGCTTTTCGCGCCAGAAGACCAGCTCCTCGCTTCGCTGCGGGAGGAAGCTGATCGGACCGGGCTGCCCCCGATCGCGGTTTCGCCGGACGAGGGGCGACTTTTGCAAGTTCTACTCACGTCCATTCAAGCGCGTCGCGTGCTGGAGGTCGGCACCCTCGGTGGATACTCGGCGATCTGGATGGCGCGCGCGTTGCCCGAGGACGGCGAGCTGCTGACCATCGAGATCGAGCCGAAGCACGCCGAATTTGCCAGGCGCTACATAGAGCGCGCTGGGTTGGCTGACCGGATCGATATTCGCATCGGGCGCGCGTTGGACGTCCTGCCGAGTCTCGATGGCGAGCAGTTCGACGCCGTCTTCATCGACGCGGACAAGGAGCCGATGCCCAATTACTTCGAGTGGGCTTTGCGCCTGCTCCGGCCAGGCGGACTGCTGATCGCGGACAACACGCTCTGGGGCGGGAAGGTGTACGACGACGCCGAGCAGGACGGGAAGACGACGGCGGTGCGCGAGTTCAACCGTCGCATGGCCACCGATCCGCGGATTCTGTCCATATTGGTCCCGACGCACGACGGCGTCGCGATCGGGGTGGTTCGGTAGTCGTCTCGTACGCTTCTTTCGCTCAGCGCCAGACGCTCCACGCTCAGCGCCACGATCTTCCCTCTCCTCGTGCGCACGCTTAGTGTGCAGACGGATGACTGTCGTCTTACGGGCCGCGATGGATCAGGGTCTCGTCGCCCTGCAGCGGCAACTTCGCACCCTCGCACCGGACATCGCGCTCATCACCGACGGTGAGCACGCGCTCGAGCGCACCACGCCCGACACGCGGCCCCCGCGGCTCGTGCGCGCCGAGCTCGTCGAGGGTCAATTGGAGGCGCGCCGCGTTCCTGGCGATCCCGTCGCCACCTTCGCCGCGTTTCTCGACGGTACCCAGACGAGTCACGTCGTCGCCTACGTCGACGGGACGCCGATCGTCCATGGGACGGTGGCGGCAGCGGTGCGGGCACGGCGAGACCGCCGCCTAACGACTTGGCGGCAGCCGATCGTCCAGCGCCGGCTCTACGTCTGTCGTCGCGCGCTCAAACCGGAGCATCGACGACTCCTGGAAGCGCTCGACATCGACGTCGTGGACACGACGCCAACGTCGGAGGACCCTGCCGCTCACCCCTACATTCTCCAGAACGACGCGGTGCATCGCGTTCAGGAGGATCGCGAGGAAGCGGAGCGCAAGCTGGCGGAGCAGTGGTGCACACACGAGCGTGACCCGCTCTTCATCGACGGCAGTATCAGCGGAAGCGACAAAGTCGCGGTGTCGTCGTGCACGGTGGGCGTCGTGAAGAGCCATCGCACGCTCTACGCCGAGGGCGATGGGCTGCAAACGATCTTCTCGCTGCGCCGCGGCGAGCGATCGAGCGTGTTTCGCGTGACGTCACCGAAGCGCGTTCCCGTCGCAAGCTGGTATCTGCGTCTCCGCGACCCCTTGGGTCACGATCCGATGTGGGGATTGGTGCGGGTCGAGATCGCGTACCCAACGCGTGACGAGTTGCGCTCGATTGGCGCGCACGCCGATGAGATTTCCCTCTGGATCCTTGCGGAGGTCTCGCCGCTGGCGTTGCCCGACGCCCGTTGGGACAAGATGGTTTACGGTATTCGTGACTGCGAAGAATTCCTGCACGCGGTGACATGACGACAACCACTCCGCTCGGGCGCGTCGTCGCCACCGAGCGACGGCCCAACACGCCTCACGAGTTTCATTTCTGGACGTCGCTCGACTCGCCGGTCGGCGTCGGGACGATCGTTCGCGTCGAAGGGAAGTACACGATCAACGGCACGATCACGCGAGTGTACGGTGTCGTCGTCGAGGGGTTCAGCTACTCGGATCTCCAGTCGCCGCTGCACGATGTGCTGGGACACGACGGCAGCCCGTCTGCCGCGTCGCTCGCCTCGACCGAGCGCGCCGAGATCCGCCTCTATACCGCCGCCGTTTTGCGACAGCTGCCTGACGAGCCGCTGCAGCCGGTACCGTTAGGCGACGTCTACCTCGCCGACGACACCGACGTCGCCGTCGCCCTGCGCATGGACGGCTACCTGGCCGAAGGAGCGCGGACGGGGATCCCGATCGGCGTGTACCATGCCGGCGGTACCGACGCGCCGATCTACCTCGACGCGGATTTTCTCATCGGCCCCGAAGCAGCGCACCTGAACATCACCGGCGTGTCCGGATTGGCGACGAAGACGAGCGCGATCGAATGGATTCTGTCGTCGATCTTCACCCACTTCCCGGAGCAGAAGGGTTCCGTTGCCGCGCTCTGCTTCAATGTGAAGGGACCCGATCTGTGCTTCCTCGACGAGCCGGGAGAGATCGACGATCGCGATCGCGCGCTCTACGAGAAGTGCGGCGTTCCGGCGATGCCCTTCGAGAATGTGCAGTACTTCGCGCCGTACAAATCAGACGGAATCTCGCTGAACACCCTGCGCTCCAACGAGGCGCTGCTGCATAACGTGAAGGCGCTGACGTGGGGTTTGCGCGAGGTGCTCCAGTACGCCGAAGTGCTGCTCAACAAGGACGACGTCGACGCGAAGGCGGACGCGCTCATCGACTTCATTCGAGAGCGCATCGTCGACCGCGATTTTAGCGACGAGCTTGTGTTGCCCGGGAAGAGATACCGGGTGCGCTCCTTCGCCGACCTCGAGCAGTGGTTCAAGGACCTGCTCGTCGCCCTGGAGCACAGGGGAAACGAGAGCTGGCGCACGCACCACGTCGCCACGATTCGCAAGGTGCGGAACCGGCTATCCAATATCTCGACCCGGTGCGCCGGGTTGGTGACGGACGACGGCAACGTCGGGGATCTTCCCTTCGGGAGCTTTCAGGATCGCACGGTGTATGTCATCGACGTCGCGTCGCTCGAGGAAGATGCACAGGATCTGGTCTTCGCGCGCGTCGTCACCAAGCTTCGCGAGCACCTGGAGAAGCGAGACCTCGGCGTCAAGCACGTCATCGTTTTCGTGGACGAGCTCAACAAGTACGCGCCGGGCGACGGTCAGGACACATACGTACGCAAGATGCTGCTCGACCTCGCCGAGCGCGGGCGCTATCTGGGGCTCGTGCTGTTCAGCGCGCAGCAATTTCGTTCACAGGTGCACCGGCGAGTCGTGGGGAACTCGGGAACAGCGCTGTATGGTCGGATGGACGCGGACGAGTTGGCGACACCGGGGTATGCGGTACTCAGCCCAGCGGTGAAGACGAAGTTGGCTACGCTCGAGAAGGGACAACTGATGGTGCGGCATCCGCACTTCACACAACCGATTTTCGTTCGCTTTCCGCGCCCGGCGATCATGCGCGGACGGGACGGCGCCGAGCGGTATCCGCAGGCGCAGGAGATCACGCTGGCGACCGGCGTGCTGCGTTCCCTCCGTCCGTTGGACTCGACGATCACGCTCAATTGGGTGCAGGACGTGATCGAGATTCACGACGATGAGGCGGTGATTCGGGCGCGCAACGCGACGCTGCTCGAGCGGCCGGCGGACGTGAAGCGTTTCTTCAAGTCGCAGTTGGCGCCGATCGTCCCGCCGAAGGCCGTCAGCCGCCCGATGGCGACGCCGATTCGCTCGGCGCCGGGCGACGACCCGTACGGCTTCTGAGATCGACGATGCCTCGCGTACGCCTGCGCCGCGCGCAGATGTTGGTCGGCGTCGTCATGTGCCTGACGAGGGGCATCAACGCCGCGGCGCAGTCGGTGCTTCTCCAGATCCGGCCCCGCGTTGGCGACACGCTGCACCTGCGTCTCGATCAGCAGACGGAGCTCACCGGGCTCCGTCGCCCCGGCAGCACAACGCCGACGTCGGTGACGACGACGATGCGCGTGTACTCGCGCGCCATCGTCGAACGGAGCGTTCCGACGGCGACGTACGTGCGCGCCGTCACCGATTCGGTGCAGCTGACGTCGAATGATGAGCGAGCTCTCAACCTCGAGAACGAGGCGCGCCGCTCGCTGGAGGGACGCGCGATGACGCTGCGCATCTCGCCGGATGGGACGGTCTCGCTGGCCGATACCACGAGTGACGCGGCGCGCGGCGTCGCCGAGGCGGTGGCGATGATGCCGGCCGCGTTCCCGCGTGGTCCCGTCGAAGTCGGCTACGTGTGGACCCGCGAGATGCCGCTGCCTGCCGATGGCCGCGTCCCTCCCGGAGGCGGCGCGGCGAGCGCGTGGCTGCACACGAGATTCCGACTCGATTCACTCGCGCGACATGGTACGATCGCGTACATCTCGATGCGTGGCGAGATGAGCCCCGACCCCGACGCCGCCGAATACGCGCAGGGCACGACTCCAGTCCTGGAGAGGGGCACCGTCACCGGAAGGATGCTCGTCGATCGCGTGCGCGGTTGGCTCACCGAGTCGCAGTTCACGATCATCGCGCACTCGGTGGTGCACGTTCCGGGAAGCGACGACACCGTGATGCGGTTCGAGACGCGCGTCACGCAGCGGATGAAGACCGTCGAGAAGCGTCCGTAGCCGCGGCGGCGTATATTTGGCGCCGTGAGCGTGAGCTCGCTCGGCGCCCCCTCGGTCTCGCATGCGTCTCGTCCACATCTCGGACCTGCACCTCGGATTTCGTCAGTACCAGCGGCTCACTCCCGGCGGGATCAACCAGCGGGAGGCGGACGTCGCGCGCTCGTTCCAGACGGCGGTCGATGGCATGATCGAGCTGCGGCCCGACCTGGTGCTCGTCGCCGGTGACGTGTTCCACAACGTTCGCCCGACAAACCCGGCGATCGTGCATGCGTATCTGCAGTTCAGCCGACTGCGCGCCGAGCTGCCTAACGCGCCGGTGGTCATCGTCGCGGGCAACCATGACACGCCGCGCACGAGTGAGACCGGAAGCATTCTGCGATTGTTTCGCGAGCTCGGAATTCACGTCGCGTACTCGGATCCCGAGCGTTTCTATTTCAGGGATGTCGACATCTCCGTCCTCGCGGTTCCGGATCTGCCGAAGCGGCCAACGCTCAGGCCCGATCCGCAGGCGCGCCATAACGTTCTGTTGCTTCACGGCCGAATCGAAGGTGTGCTGCCGGCGCACTACCTCACGGCGGAGCGTGCCGCACTGGAGATCCCGATATCGGAGCTGCATGCTGACGAGTGGGATTACATCGCGCTCGGCCACCATCACGTATTTCACAAGGTCAAGGATAACGCCTATTACTCCGGCTCGATCGACTACACGAGCTTGAATGCCTGGGGCGATCTCAGCGAGGAACGCATATCAGGTGTGAAGGGGAAGGGAATGATCGAATGGAACCTCGACAGCGGCGCGCACAAGTTTCACCTGCTGCCCGCATCGCGGCCGATGATCGATCTGCCCCCGATCTCGGCGCGCGGACTCACCGTCGCCGAGGTCAACGAGCGCATTCAGAGCGCGGTGAGTAGCTGTCCGGGGGGCATCGACGACAAGATCGTTCGCATCATCGTCCGGGATCTCCCGCGCCACATCGCGCGGGAGCTGGACCACAAATCGCTGCGCGACTTCAAGCGACGCGCGTTGCACTTCCATCTGGACGCGCGGAGGCCGGAGGTCGCGCGTCACGCGGGACAGGGTGCGCCCGGTCGCCGTCCGTCGCTCGCTGACGTCGTCCGCGAGAAGCTGATGAGTCGCGTCCTCGAGAGCGACATCGACCGCAAGGAGCTGGTCGCGTTAGGCTTGCGCTATCTGAGCGAAGCCGAGAACACGGTCGGCGCGGCGCCGCTCGGTGGCGAGCCGATTGACGGGAGCGGATGACCCCGTGCACCTGAATTCGCTCCGCCTCTGCAATTTCCGGCAGCACGCCGACACCCACATCGTCTTCGATTCCGGCCTCACGGGGATCATCGGTCCCAATGGCTCCGGCAAGTCGACGATTCTCGAGGGGATCGCGTGGGCGCTGTACGGCACGCCCGCGGCCCGGGGCACGCGAGACTCGATCCGCTTCAATCGAGCCGGCGCGCGCGCACAGGTGCGCGTCGAGCTGGACTTCGAGCTGGGCGGCCACCGCTATCAGGTCTCGCGAGGCCTAACGAACGCCGAGCTGTTCCTCGACGGCGCCAGCGCGCCGATCGCCAATACGATCACCGGGGTCACCGAGCTGCTCCGGCGGCGGCTCGGGATGAGCCTCGACGAGTTCTTCAACACGTATTTCACCGGGCAGAAGGAGCTGAGCGTCATGGCGGCGATGGGGCCGTCGGAGCGCGCGCAGTTCCTCTCGCGTGTGCTGGGCTACGAAAAGCTGCGCACGGCGCAGGCGCTGGTGCGCGAGCGCCGCCGGATCATCCTTGCCGAGGCGGCGGGGCTCCGCGCCGGCATGCCCGACCCCGAGAGCGTGGCGCGCATGCTCGCCGACGCGCGCGCGCGCGTCGAGCAGGCGGACACCCGCGCTCGTGAGGCGACAGAACGGCGCGCACGCTCGCGAGAGCGGCTCGACCACGTCACGCCGCGGTGGGAGGCGCTCCAGCGAGAGCGCGAGCGGCTGCAGGCGTTGTTGTCGGAGCTCCGCGTCGCCGAGAGCGAGGCGGCGGGGCTCACGCGAGACGGCGACCGATTGGATCGCGAGCTCGCGGACGTTGCCGTCGCGCGCACGGAGCTCGAGAGCATTCGCGTCGAGATCGCGCCGTTAGGCGAGATTGTCGGCGCGCTCCACGAGATGGACCGGTTGTTCGCCGAGGAAGGGCGTCGCCGCACGCTGCTCGAGAGCACGCGCGCATTGGCGGAAGATCTCGCCCGCTTGCGCGATCGCCGTTCCAAAATCGAGACCGCGCCGGGAATCGAGGAACAGACAGCGGCCGAGCTGGCGGAGAAGCGACGCGAGCTGCAGCGCGCGGACGACGAGCTCGAGGCCAAACGCACCGACTGGGTGAGGGACCGGCAGGAGGCGGAGACCAAGCTCGAGGCACTGCGCCGGCAGCACGCCGAGCTCAAGGATCAGCGCGAGCGGCTCGTCGCCGCCGGCGAGAACGGCACCTGCCCAACCTGCGCGCGCCCGTTAGGCGATCACTATCGCTCCGTGCTCGATCTCATCGACGACCAGCTCAACACCGCCGTCGTCGACGGAAGCTACTATCGCAAGCGGCTCGATCAGCTCGTCGAAATGCCGCCCGCGGTGAAAACGCTCACCGAGCAACGGCGCGTCGCGCTCGACACGGTGGGCAAGCTCGAGCGCCGATTCGCGAAGGTGCAGAGCGCCGTCCAGGAGCTCGCCCAGATCGCGCGCGACATCGCCCAAAAGGAGGAGCGAGCGAACGCGTTGGGCGCTGACCTTGCCGCGATTCCCACCGGCTATCGCGCGGAGCATCACGAGCATCTGCGTCGCGAGTTGGAGCGGCTGCAGCCCCTCGACGCGCGCGCTGCCCGGTTGGGTGCGCAGGTCGAGCGGGATGGGCAGTTGCGCCGGGAGCGCGAGCGCGTCGCCCAGGCCGTGGGCCTAACGACGGCCCGCATCACCGAGCTGCGGCGTCAGCGCGACGCCCTGCAGTTCTCGGAGCAGTCGTGGGATTCGCTGCGCGCCGAGTACGAACACGCCGCGACGGAGTTGAGGGCGGCGGAGCTGGCGTCGGTCGCGACCGAGGGCGAGGCCGCGGCCGCCCGGGGTGCCCTGGAGACCGCGCTTCAGGCCCAACGCGATCTCGCCAAGTCGCAGACGCAGCTCGACGAGCTGAATCGCGACAAACGTATGCATGACGAGCTGGATCGCGCCTACTCCGACATGCGCACGGACCTCAACGTCCAGCTCCGCCCGGAGATTTCCGAGCTCGCGAGCTCCTTTTTGACCGAGCTTACCGACGCGCGATACTCGGAGCTCGAGCTCGATGACCAGTACAATGTCCTGGTCCTGGAGGAGGGGGTGCCGAAGCCGGTGATCTCCGGCGGCGAGGAGGACCTGGCGAACCTGGTCCTGCGCCTCGCAATTTCGCAGATGATCGCCGAACGAGCTGGCCAGAGCTTCTCCCTTCTCATCCTCGATGAGATCTTCGGCTCACTCGACGAGTCCCGGAGGCATAACGTGGTCGAGCTACTGCGCCATCTGCAGGACCGCTTCGAGCAGGTCATCTTGATCACGCACATCGAGTCGGTGCGGGAGGGGCTCGACCGCGTGATCACCGTGCGCTACGACGAGGAGAGCGGCGCCTCCCGGATCGACCAGGAACCGTCGTTGGGCGACGCGGACGTCGCGGACTCGGATCAGCTCACGATGGGAGCCGCCGACTGATGGTCGCGACCCGTACCTGGCGCCCCTCGCACTCGGTCGACGGCCCCTTCCGGGCGCGCCTCGACGACATCTCCGACCTGAATCAGGTTTTCAGCGATGCCTTCACCGAGCGCTATCGCCGCGACGGGATGGTCGGCGTACGCGTGCCCTATCTCAATCCGGCGGTCTGGCGTTATGCGATCGAGGACGCGGCCGCGGGAGCGATGCTCTGGCGCGACGATCGCGGCCACATTGCCGCGTTCAACATGGTGCATCGCTCGGGTACGGAAGGCTGGATGGGCCCACTGGCGGTGCGCACGGAGTATCAGGGCACCGGACTCGGGAAGGAAATCGTCTCGCGCGGCATCGAGTGGTTGACGCAGAGTGGCGCCGTGGTGATTGGCCTCGAGACGATGCCGCGCACGATGGACAACATCGGCTTCTACTCGCGACTCGGCTTCGTGCCGGGACGCCTCACGCTCACGACGACGCTCGACGCGGCGCTGTCCGATCGGCCCGCCCTCCTCCTGGCGCGGCGCTCGGCGCAGGAGAAAGAGTCGACGATCGTGGAATGCAAGGCGCTCCTCGAGCGGCTGGCGCCGGGCTACGACTACACCCGCGAGATCCAGCTCACCGACGATCTCTCGTTAGGTGACACGGTACTTCAGCGTGGCCCCGATGGGAGTCTCGAGGGCTTCGCGCTGGCGCACACGGTGCCCCTCGTCGAAGGGCGGGCGCGCGAAGAGCTGCGCGTGCTCAAACTGGTGCTGTTGCACGAGGAGCGGTTCGGAGAGATGGCGCGGGCGTTGTGCGACTTCGCGCGGCGCAGCGGCACGCGCCGTGTTGCCTTACGAGTCCAGGGCGACTATCAGACGACGTATCAACGGCTCGTCGCGATGGGCGCGCGCGTCCGCTGGACCGACCTCCGCATGTCGCTCGCGGGCCACGAGGAACAACGGCCGCCCAACGCGCTCGTCCTCTCGAACTGGGAGATCTAGCCAACGACGGAGACCCGATCTACTTCTCGTCGGGGATCTCCGGCGTCGGCGCATCCTCCGAGCGCCGCTCGTCGCGCCGCTGCTGCCGTTCGGCACGCTTGTTGTCCTTCTTCGTCTTGCGTTCCTGCTCTTTACGACGCCGATCGAAGTCGTAATTCGGTTTCCGGGGCATGGTGCGGGAGACTCCATGAAGGCTGAGGTGAATGCACGCGCACACCGCTGCGAAAAGCTAGCGGCTACGCAAAGGGGGACGTCATCGGCAGTCCGGCCTAACGATGTTGGGCGGACGATGGCCCTCCGACCACGCAACTCATGCCCGACGCTCACGCCACAAAGAATTCGGCCGCGTCCAGCGAAGGAGCGGTCCATCGCATAGATTGTCCCTCCTAGCTGGTGAGCGGCGATCGCTGCTCCCTTTGGCGCTCCTTGTCGCGGACGCGCGCATCGACACCCGAGCCGTTCCGGTCAGCCTGCTTCGCAGTCGCGAGGAGGACACCATGTTTCGGTTCCGCTCCGGCCCAAGGTCTGTCATTGCTGCGCTCACTGAGGTCATCAACGCCTCGAAGATCGGCGTGCCGTCGGTTCGGCAATCCGTGATGCGACAGATGATTCGGTCGTGCGTGCAGGCGTACTTCGGCTCTCACGCCGACGAGGTGGTCGCCGGTGGTGATGCGCCCTCGACGAATTCGATGGCGGTTCCACCGATGAGCGTGGCACACCGATGAGGGACCGAGATGCTGCGCCGCGCTCACGGCTCCACGGCCCGCTGGCCCCGCCAGAAGCGATCCTCAACGAGCCTGCAGCCTTTCCGGCGACAACAAGCGAGGCGCCGCTCGAGAGCGGATTCGCGGACTGGCGGCGGCGCCTAACGGGCAACCTGTCGCGTCGTAGCGATGGCCGCTGGGCGCCGCTGACGCGGACGCATGGCCCATTGTGACAGACGCGGAAGCGAAAGAGCGCCCGATGGCGGCGCCGCTGGTTGATCGCCGAGCGCACAAACATCGGGGCAATGCCGAGCTGCGCGATGCCTTCCCCGAGCTGGTCGCCGAGTGGGAGGCATACTGGCGGCAGCAGCCGTGGCACCGCACCGTTGCGGGGGATGGTGCCGACCCAGTGCTCGAGGTGCTTCGCGCCATTCTCGACGCCGCGATGGGGGAGCAGGACGGTCGGCGGCGGCCGCACGAACGACTCCTGCGAGCGGCGGTGGCGCACGGCGAGGAGCGGTGCCTGCAGGGCGTTTCGGACCAGACGCTCCTGGGCGAATACCACGCGCTCCGGAAGGCGCTCTGGCGGCATCTCAGACACTCGGCGCCGGCGGCCGAGTGCCTAACGACGATCTTTCGAGTGGACGTCGTCATCAGCGCGGCATCTGGTCTGGCGCTCCGCGGCTTCATGCACGGGCGTGTCCCCGCCGACTTCCCCTGGGAGCACGAGCTGGTTCGCGCGATGGGCGCCGTGTCCGACGACCTCGCGCGGGCGCTGCGCTGAAACGCTCGAGTTGTCTCTACGGCCGCGGGCGAAACTGCTCGAGCACCGCACGAGGTTGATCAATCTCGCGACCCTGCGTTGTCGATTCGCCGGCGTGCTGACATCGCATCGAGAGATCTGACCAGCGCTACTCGCCCCTGATCGCCACCAGCGGATCGGTCTTCGCCGCGCGTCGCGCTGACAGATAGCTCGCCGCGAGCGCCGCCAGCGCGAGGACGGCGGGCACCGCGACGAAGGTCGTCGCGTCGGTCGCCGTCGTCTCGAAGAGCATCGCGCGAATGAGCCGCGCCGAGACGATCGCGCCGAGCACGCCGGCCACGGCGCCGGCCAAGACGAACGCCAGCCCGTCGCGCATGACGAGCGCGAGGATGCGGCCTTCGGTCGCACCGAGGGCGATCCGCACGCCCAGCTCCCGCGTGCGCTGTATCACGTTGTAAGCGACCGTGCCGTACAGCCCGACGGTCGCCAGCAACAGCGCGCACCCCGCGAAGCCGACGAGCACCAGCGTGACGAATCGCCGCTGTGGGTCGATGGACGCCACGCCGGTCGAGGAAACACTCGGCTTTCCGAGAAAGTCGAGCGCGGGCTCGACGCCGCGCACCGCGCGATCGACCGAGGGGAGTGCCCGCGGCGCGTTAGGCGCCCGCACCACGAACTGCATCCAGGGCCACACCTCGAGCGTATAGGGCAGATAGATCTCGGGCTGCGAATCAGTCTCCGGACCGTATTCGCGGATATCGGAGATCACGCCGATGATCGGCAGCGTGATCGGCTGGCCGAAGTCCTTGCGTGCCTGCGACGCACGACGCACGGTGACCCGCTGGCCTAACGCGCTGGCGCTCGGGAAGATCCTCTTCGCGAGCTGCTCGCTGATCACGAATCCGACAGGCGAGCGCATGTCGTCGCTGGTGAACCAGCGCCCAGCCACCATCGGGATTCGCATCGTCTGTCGGAAATCGCTCGATACCGTGTGGTACAGCGCCGATTCGGTCGCACGTCCCGCGGTCGCGGCTTCGGTCTCGACCTTGGTCGGGAGGAGCGCGCCACCAGCCGCCGCGACATCGGTCACTCCCGGCACCGCACGCACCGCTTCGATGATGCGCGTCCAGAGTGCTGCCGCTTCGGCCGGCGTTTGATAGCGATGTGCGGGCGGGCTCACCGAAAACTCGATCATGTCGCGCGGGTCGTAGCCTAACGGCACGGCGACGAGGCGCCGGAAGCTCTGAATGAGCAGCCCGGCACCCATGAGCAGCGTGAGCGCGAGCGCGAATTGGAGCGAGACGAGAACGTTCCGCACCCACGCTTCCCGCGCGCCGCCGATCGCTCCGGCGCCGCCGGCGCGAACGCGTTCCATGAGACGCACGCTGCCGGCGTGCAACGCGGGCAGCGTGCCGACGAGAATCGCCGTCAAGCCCGAGGCGAGCAGCGCGAAGAGGGCGGCGCGGCCGTCGACCGAGAGCTCGGACGCGAAGGGAAGCTGAGAAGTCGCCGCGCCACGCACGTAACCCACGAGAACGTAGGCGAGGACGAGACCGAGCGCGCCCGCGCCGATCGCGAGCACCAGCGCCTCCGCGAGCAGCTGCCGCGCCAGTCGCCACCAGCCAGCGCCCAACGCGGCGCGAATCGTCATTTCCTGCCGCCGTGCCGAAGCGCGTGTCAGCATCAGATTGGCGACGTTGGCGCAGGCGAGCAGCAACACCAGCGCGATTGCGCTCGAGATGATGGCGAGCGCCGAGCGAAGTCCCCCGAACATCTCGCTGGCGATCGGCTGAATGGCGATCGACGCCCAGTGTGCCTGTTCGACCGGGTATTCGGCCGCGAGCCGCAGCCCGATGGTGCGCATCGCCGCCGCGGCGCGCGCGGAATCCGTGCCCGAGCGCAGCCGAAGGAGCGCTCGGCTATCGACATGCAGCCCCCGGAAGCCAAGCTGTGGGTGCGTCCGCTCGAAGACCGTGAGCGGCTGCCACATGGAGGGTCCGAGGAAGGAGCTCGAGCCCGCGAAGTTCGGGTAGGCGAACGCGTGCGGCATCACGCCGATGATCGTCGTCGGCACGCTGTCGACGTCGATGACCTTGCCGATCGTCGCCGGATTCCCTCCGAACTCCTCGACGAAGTAGTCGTACGACAGAACGGCGACGGGTGCGGCGCCGAGTCGTTCCTCGTCAGGCAGGAAGCCGCGGCCGAGCAGTGGCCGCGTGCCCATCAGGGCGAAGAATCCCGGTGTCACGTACGCCCCGATGCGGCGTTCCGTCGAACCATGCAGCGGAAGTTGGATTCCATCGCCGCGGACGTAGGCCATACCTTCGATCGCGCTCGAGACGGACGCGCTCTGCGCCTGCCAGTCGCGAAAGGTCGGATAGGAGGGCACGCGAAATCCACCCTCGTCACTTCGCTCGTACACGGTCTGCAATCGCGATGGGTCGCGATAGGGCAGCCCGCGCAGCACGACGTTGTCGACGACACTGAACGCGGCCGTCGTACTCCCGATGCCCAGGGCGAGCGTCAGTAGGGCGACGATGGAGAACGCGGGCGAGCGCCGCAGCGTGCGCAGCGCATAACGAGCATCGCGCATCCCCGACTCGAGTGCGTGCATGATCATGGCCAAATAGTGATTCCCAATCACGCGGTCGGCCAGCGGACAGCTGTCAGAGAGTTGTGGACCCTGTGGTCACGCCGAGGAGCGAAGCGACGAGGGATCTGCTTTTCTCGCCTGTGCGGAAAAGCAGATCCCTCGCTTCGCTCGGGATGACAGACTCCTCTTGCAGACTTCTCTTACCGACGTCGCTACTTGGCGTCGGCGACGTGATTCGGTTGCGTGACCTTCAGACCGTTGGCGATGATGCGCTGCACGCAGCCGTCGACGATGGTGGCGCGCGCGCTGTCCGTCGTCGCGTACCGCAACGAATCCTGACACGCGGGATCGTGCACGGCGAGCATGCGCGCCCGCGCGCGAGTGGCGACATCGTTATGCTCGTGCCGGATGGACACCTCACGAGCGGACAACCCCAGGGCCGCGATCGCGGCCGCTACGAGAACGAATGGCATGATTGACCCCAGTGCGCGCATCCGTCGCGCGCGGTGAGAGGCAATGAATGGGATCAGCGCTGTGGTGGGATGCGCAGCGCCCGCGAAAGGAAGGAACGTCGTGGATCGGCGCGCGCCTACGCGCCGATCCGAATACTTACCCCTCGAGCAGTACGCGAGGTCCCGACTTCAGGCGAGGTCTGCCGGAGGACGAATCGAGAGCGGCCTCGGCAACGATTACTTCAGCGCCGCCTCGAGCTGCTGCTCCATGACACCGGTGCTCACGCAATCGGAGTCGTTCGGCACGATCTCCATCGCGGTGCCCTGATAGCCGGGATACGACGTGTGTACGGTGCTGCCGATCGTCACGTCGCTTCCGTTCGTGGTGGGTTTCGCCGCGAAGGTAATAAACAGCGTCGTTTCGCGGTTCGCCGCGGCGTCCGATTCCTTCGGATACTTACACCTGATGTAGTCCTCGTTTCCGTTGTGCGTCGCGGTGCGATTTGCGATCAGCGAGTTGCCGCGCGCATCGCTCTGCGCGACGCGAAAGCCGGCGTTGACGAGCGCAACCGCGGCTATCTGCGTCGCTTGATTCGGCGCTTTCGACGCCTGGAATGAGAAAGGAGCCGGCGCGGTGATCGGCGGTCTGAGACAGCCTGTTGCAAAACCCGCGACCGCGGCGATAAGCGATCTGAACGTCATAAACTCCTCGAGGGGGAATTCGAGCCGGAACCACTGCGCATCTCGTGCGCCAGGTCACGGAAAACACGGGCAATTGCCTGATTGACTCTCGAAGTTGGGCAGAACAGAGTTCTTCCATAAGCCACGCCGGAGGTGTGGTGCTCATCGCTGTCGTTCAACAGCCACCGACGTTCGATCAGGCGACGCCCGACGACACCTTTCGCGACGTGCTCGACGTCGCCGGTGTGGCGGTGCCGCTCGCACTCGGGGTGCTCCTGCTGGCGGTAAGCTGGCCGGGGCTGAAGCGGTGGGCGCGCCATCGCCTGCGCCGTCGTCGTCGCCGTCATCATCAAGCGCATCCCGGTTCGCCAACGCAACCTTAACGAGTCGGCGGCCCCTCGATCCAACCGCGGGCGCGGTACTCGGTCCATGCGGCGCGCTCGTATGCCCACGCGCGGAAGAGCGCGAGCCGATCCTGACCCGACTCGGCGTGATCGATCGAGTAGGCGCGTGAGATCGCCGGCACGCACGTCACGATGAAGCCGACGTGTTCGAACGTCGCGCACGCGCGAGCCGTGTGCAACGGTGACGTGACGACGGCGACGCGCGTGGCGCCGCGCGGAGCGAGCAACCGCCAGGCGCGCACCGCTTCGTCGTGCGTGGTGCGCACCGAGTCGACCGTCAGCATCGGAAATGGTCGAGCAACGAGTGAACGAAGGCGTGCCTGATCAGGCGCCGCCGTCGCGCCATCGTCCGGTCGCCGCGGCTGCGTGACGACGAGGACCGGCGCGACACCGTCGCGCATCAACGCGAGCCCCGTGAGCAACCGATCGAGCGCTTCGGAAGTGAGCAGCGAATCCGCGGTGATGCCACCGGAGAGCACGATCACCGCGCCGAATGAGTCCCTGCTCAACGTGTCGCTCCGCACGAGTCGCCGCGTTGGCAACAGCGTCGTCACAAAGGGCGTGAGCGTAACGACTGAGACGGCCGCAACGGCGATCGCGGTGCCGGCCCACACGATCCGGGCCGCGCGCGTCAGCGCCAGCAGCGCGCCGCACAACGTCGCGACGACCGCGAGCGGGTAGAGCAGCACGGGCACTTTCACCACGTCGGTGAGTACGCCGAAGGAAAGCCACGCGAGAAGCGCGCAGCTACCGCCCAGCGCGGCGAGGGTGCTCGTGTGGGGATCCAGCAGACGCCGGTCCGATGTCAAGGATCAACTATGTGAGAATTCGTATATCGGCGTCGAGGGCGAGGATGTTATGAGGCTCGCCCTGGATCGTCATACTCTGCGACGTTAGTGCGGTCCATCACGCCTTGGGCTTCGGATGTGCGCGGTCGCCGCGCACGACGATGCGCCAGATCAGGATCGAGACGCCCATCGTCAGCAACAGGTGAATCCAGCCTGGACCGTCGAGCAGCGTACCGATCGCCCAGATGACGAGCAGTGCGATTGCCGCGATGATGCCGATGTCCATTGATTGCGTTCCTCGTTTCGCACTCGTAAATTGCGCGACGATCTTGATAGGAGAAACTCGGGGCGGAGAACCATCGTTTTCGAGCCAACAAGTCCACTGAGGTGGGTTCGATAATCTATGCTGACGTCATGCCCCCAGTGCGGGGGACGACGGAAGGTGTGGTGAGGACCTCATACATTCGGCTGGGCTTCGCAAAACCCTTCTTCGTTCCGACCTCTCGAGCCCCGTGGGAAACCACGGGGCTCGAACACGATGGTGATGGGTGATTGGTCGTTCGTGCCCGCGTCGAAGTAATATTCCGCAGCACCGATCACCAGTCACCAGCCACCCACCGTGCCCGTCGTCACCGTCGTCCGCCGCATGCAATTCAACGCGGCGCACCGCGTGCACAATCCCGCGCTCTCCGACGAGGAGAATCGCGCGTTGTTCGGGAAGTGCAACAACCCCAATTGGCACGGCCACAACTACACGCTCGACGTCTTCGTGACCGGGCCCGTCGACGAGCGGACGGGGTACGTCATCGACCTCGCGAAGATCAAAGCGATCGTGCAGCGCGAAGTCGTCGACAAAGTCGATCATCGCAACTTCAATCTCGAGGTCGACTTCATGAAAGGCGTGATCCCGACGACGGAGAACATCGTCGTCGGCATGTGGCGTGTCATCGAACCTCACATCGCCCCCGGACGCCTCACTCGCCTCGTGCTCTGGGAAACGCCCAACAACTACGTCGACTATGACGGCCGCTGAGCGGTCGTCGTTAGGCTTCGGCGGATGAGCGCGGCGCCCCTTGCCGGCCGTCGCGCGGTCATCACCGGCGCCTCGCGCGGCATCGGGCTCGCCATCGCGTCGACACTCGCCGCCGCCGGCGCGCGCCTCACCCTGCTCGCGCGCGACGCCCGCTCGCTCGAGAAGCTGGCCGCGACGCTCGGCGCCCAGCCGATCCCCTGTGACGTTGGCAACGCCGCCGCGGTCGACCGCGCCGTCGCCGCGATCCAGAGCAGTGGTGGGGCACCGGACATTCTCGTCAACAACGCCGGCCTCTTTCGCCCGGCGCCCGTCGACGCCACCACGCCCGACGCACTCGCCGCCGCGCTCGAGGTCAACCTGATCGCGCCCTTCCGCCTCGTGCGCGCGTTTCTCCCGGCGATGCTCGAGCGCGGCCGGGGCGATATCGTGAGCATCGGCTCCGTCGCCGACCACACGACGTTTCCCGAGAACGCCGCGTACGGTGCCAGCAAGCACGGGCTGCGCGCGCTGCACGACGTCATGCGCGCCGAGCTGCGCGGGACCGGCGTCCGCGTGACGCTCATTTCTCCCGGGCCCGTCGACACGTCCCTCTGGGACGACATCGATCCCGATTCGCGGGAGGGCTTCACGCCGCGCTCGAGCATGCTTCCGCCTAACGCGGTCGCCGCCACCGTCCTCTACGCCGTGACGCAGCCGCCCGAGGTCGACGTCGAGCTCGTGCGCCTCGCGCGCAGCTGAGCGTCGCGCCGTGTTCATCGAGCTGATCGACGTCCTGCGATGCCCGAACGCGCACGAAGACAGCTGGCTCGTGCTCGCCGCCGGCCGGACGAATGGCCGTGACATCATCGACGGAACCCTCGGCTGTCCCGTCTGCCGCGCCGAGTATGCGATCGTGAATGGCGTCGTGCGCTTCACGGACGAGCCGCGGGCGCGCGCGGAGCCGCCTGACGAGGGCGAAGCATTTCGCCTCGCGGCGCTACTGGATCTCACTGGCGGGCGGGGGTACGCCGTTCTCGTGGGCGAAACGGGAAATCAGGCGCCGCGGGTGCGCGAGCTGACGGACATGCAGTTGATGCTCGTCAATCCCCCGGACGGCGTCGCGATGGGCGGCGGGGTGTCGGGCCTAACGAGCGCACCGGGAACGCTGCCGCTCGCCGCCGGCAGCGCGCGAGCGATCGCGCTCCATCGCGCGGCGTCGCCCGCGTTGCTGGCGGCGTCCCTCGACGCACTGGCGCCCGGTGGCCGACTCCTCGCGCCCGTCGCGCTTCCGCTCCCGGCCAAACTCAGCGAGCTCGCCCGCGACGAGCGTCATTGGCTCGCCGAGCGCCGGCAGACGGGCGTTAGCGGGGGCGGGGGCGGGGGCGGGGGGGGCTCGTCAGGCATCGTGCCCATCTCGCGCCGCCGCTAGACGCCCGCGGGCTCCCCTTCGTCGACGTACAACGCGTCGATGACCGACTTGTACGACTGATCGATCACTCTGCGCTTCACCTTGAGCGTCGGCGTGAGCTCGCCGCGCTCGATCGAGAAATCGTTCTCGAGCAGCGCGATCTTTTTCGGCCGCTCGAAGCGCGCCAGGCCCTCGAGCTCCTCGTCGACCTCTTTCTCCATCTTCGCTCGCACCGTCGGCATCTGGAGCAGCTGCGCGCGATCGGTCCAGATGATGTTCTTGTAGCGCGCCCACTTCTCGAGCGTCTCCCAATTCGGCACGACGAGCATGACCGGGAACTTGCGCTTGTCGCCGATCATCACCGCCTGGGAGACGTATTTATTTGTCTTGACCTTATTCTCGATCGGCTGCGGCGCGATCTTCTTGCCGCCCGCCGTGGCGATGATGTCTTTCTTGCGATCCGTAATTCGCAAAAAGCCGTCCTCGAGCTCGCCGATGTCGCCCGTGTGCAACCACCCCTCGCTGTCGATCGCCTCGGCCGTCGCGTCGGGCTTGTTGAAGTACCCCTTCATCACATGCGGCCCGCGGGTGCAGATCTCACCGTCACTCGCGATCATCACTTCCACGCCGGGCACCGCCTTGCCCACCGTGCCGATGCGAAACGCCGACGGCGTGTTCACCGCGATCACCGGTGACGTTTCCGTGAGTCCGTAGCCCTCGAGAATCACGAGCCCCGCGGCATAGAAGAACTTGTTGATCTCCGGCGCCAACGGCGCTCCACCCGAAACGAAGTAGCGCAGTCGTCTGCCCGTCCGCTCCTTGAGCTTCGAGAAGACGAGCTTCTGCGCCAGTCCATATTGCATCGCGAGCAAACCGCCCGGCTCGCCGCCGGCCAGCTTGCGCGACGCCCACCGATCGGCGACGCCACGCGCCCAGAAGAAGATGCGCTTCTTCACCGCGCCGCCGGCGAGCGCGTTCTCCAGCACGCGCGCGTACATCTTCTCGTACAAACGCGGCACCGAGAGCACGAGCGTCGGCCTAACGAGCTGCATGTCGATTGGCACCGTGTCGATCGATTCGGCGTACGCGATCGATGCGCCGACGTGCATCATGAGATAGTGGCCCGCCATCCGCTCGAACACGTGCGAGAGCGGGAGGAAGCTCAGACACGAGTCGTTGCCGGCGAACGGGATCTGCGCCGCGCCGGCCATGACGTTCGAGTACAGGTTGTCGTGCGTCAGCATGACGCCTTTGGGCTCGCCCGTCGTCCCCGAGGTGTAGATCAGCGTCGCGAGATCATCAGGGCGCACCGCGTCCGCCCCAGCGCGGTACGCCGCGGTGGTCGCCGCGGACTCCATGGCCGCGCCGTTGGCTTCGAGCTCGGTCATCGTTAGGTCGACGCCCTCGTCTCGCGACGGGCCGAAGCCGATCACGCACCGCAGGGCAGGACAAGCGCGCCGCACCTGTCGCACCTTGTCGGCCTGTGCCGACGTGGACACGAACACCGCCGCCGCGCCGCAGTCGCGGAGAATGTAAGCGACCTGATCGGGGGGCAGATTCGGATAGATGGGAACGTCGGTCATCGCCGCGGTGAGGCACGCGTAGTCGGCGATCGCCCACTCCGGCCGATTCTCGGATAGAATGGCGACGCGATCCCCCGGTTTGATACCTAACGCCTGGAGTCCGAGCGCGGCGCGACGCACCCGCTCGGCGAGCGTCCGATGCGAGATCGGTTGAAACGCGCCCGCGACCTTCACCTGCAATGCATCCGGCTTGTCGAACTTCTGCACCGCGTCGAAGAACAGGCGGTTCAGCGTGTCAGGAGACGAATTGCGCGGCCCACCGCTCGTGATCATCAGACTCCCTCCCGTCCATTGTCCGCTCGCGCATACTGCATCTATCAGAGCATGACACCCAATACCCCACGAATGCAACGACGGGTATCGGACAGTTGACGTAGCTACGAGCCGACGGTCGCCCTGATCGGAATGATGAACGAGTCGACCGGAAAGACTGGCAGCGAGCTTCCGCGGTACTGCACGCGCACTTTCACGACCACCGTGTCAGTCGTCGTGAGCAGAGCGGCGGTGTTGATGGCGGTAGGCCGAACGCGAAGCTGGAGCGACGCCTGGCCGACGCCGTTCGTGACGGCAACGGTGCTGTCCGCACCCTGGCCTCTGAGGACGACCGTCGGGGCTGCCTGGCCGGCCCGCGGAGGCGGCGACCTAACGATTTGATACTCTACCACATATTTCTGCACGATCGTGTCCCCACCGGCCTGCACGGTGACCGTGAGCGGCGGTGAGAGCAGCTGCGATGAAAGCGAATCAGGTGTCGGCTGGAAGACGAACGTCGTGTCCGGACCCTTCAATCCCGAATCGGGAATGGGCACGACGGGGAGCGGTACGAGAAATGTCTGCAGCTGTCCCTTGCCCTGTGCCGGCAGCACCGTGGCCAGAACGGACGCCGCTCCCGACAGCGAATCGCCGAACGCCAAGCCAGTCGTGCCATCGACGCGCAAGCCCATCGTCGAGTCGTTGGCGAGAAACTGAACAACGATGGATGACGGCGGCAGCGTCTCCCCCTTGGGCCCGAACGCCAAGACCCGCATCGGTGCCACCTGACCCGCCGTGTCGCGCGACGTGTCGTTGACGACGACCGACGGCGACGGCGTGATCACGGCACTGATCGCCGTGATGCCCGTGACGGGTGAGCTGATGTCGAGGCACGCCACCGCCAGCCACAGCGCGATGAGCGCGACGAGGTTCCCGGCCGCGCGTCGCCTCACTGGAGCCTCGGTATGAGCTCGTCGGCGAGGATGGTGTAGGCGCGCGATGCTGCGTCGTTAGGCGCGCGCAGCACCACCGGCTGCCCGGCGGCGACCGCGTCCACCGATGCCATCGTGCGCGGCACCGCCACGTCGAACACGAGCTGCGGGAGCTGCGAGCGCACGTGCGCCGCGACACGCTCCGACACCGCGTTCCCCGGCTCGTACATCGTGAGCAGGATGCCGTCGAAAGTCAGCTGTTGATTCTGCGTGACCACGCCGCGAATCCCGCGCAGAATCTGCGCCGTGGTTTGCACCGCCGCGGGCTCGCACTGGAGCGGCACCAATACGTGGTCGCTTTGCGCGAGCACACGTTGGACGATCGGTCCCAACCCGGGCGGCGTATCGATCACCACGACATACCCACGCTCCTGCGCCCTCGTCAGAAGCTCCTCGAAGCGAGGCGACGTCGCGAAGCGCACGTGATAATCTTCGTGCGTCCCGCCGTCGGCGATCGTTCCGGCGAGCGCGACTCGCAGCCACGGCATTGCCGTCGCGCGAATGATGTCCTGCATCTCCGTCGACCCGCTGAGATAATCGGAGACGCCGAGCGCGTAATGCGGGGCCAGCATGCCAAGACCGTAGCGCACCGACCCCTGCGGATCCACGTCCACGAGAAGTGTCTTCACGCCGCGGCGAGCCATCGCGACAGCGAGATTGATCGCCGTCGTCGTTTTGCCCACCCCTCCCTTTTGGCTGACAATCGCGAGCACGCGCCCCACGTTACGGCTCTGGTTCCTCGGAGATGGTCTCGGCACCCGTGCGCAGCTCCTCGAGCTTCATTTCCGCGTGCCGCACCCACCGCTCCGCATCGGGGCTGGATGGCGGTTTCGCGAGAAACGCTTCGAGGTGCTTCTCCGCGCCCTGGCGGTCGCTGCGTTTGAGTAAAAGAAAGGCGAGCCCGTAATGTGATCCCGACAACTGCGGCGCAATCTCCAGCGAACGACGGTAGCAGCGGATCGCGTCGTCCAAACGGCCGGTCTTCGAAAACGCGATTGCCATGTTCTGCAAGATCTTCGGATCGTTCGGACGGTCTCGCAGCGCCAACCGATACGACGTGAGTGCCGCATCGAAGTCGCCCTGCCGCTCCAATGCGAGCGCCTCGCTCAAGTAATCGAGGCGTTGCGGCTTCACACCGCTTTGCGACTTGCCGCCTATGAGGCGGCTCCACCAGGACATTGATTTCGTCGGAAGGGCAGGAAGCGGTTGTCGCGATCGGGCGGGGCGCGACGCGGCCCAGGCGGCAAAGCTATGCACGGATTGCGGTCAGGGCTAGCTTCCCGACTGTGCTTGGTGGTTGGTGCCGGTGACCCACCAACCACCAATCGCCAATCACCAACCACTCCCCATGACACCCCGCCGAACATCCGTGGAACACTCCAAGGGCGTCTTCAACGTCGAGTGGCCGCTCTTTGGCGAGCTCTCGCGCGCGCTCGCCCTGAAGGTTTCGCGCGCGTACGACCCCGAGATCGTCGTCGGCGTGGCAACCGCCGGCGTGATCCCGGGCGCCGTCATCGCGGCCATTCTCGATCGAGAGTTCCACTCCATCGTCGTGAGCCGCCGATACGGAGCCGATGCGCCGCGCGACATCCCCGCCGTGCTTGGCACGCCCCCCTCTGGAGTCCGCAATAAGAGGGTGCTCATCGTCGACGAAACCTGCGACAGCGGCGACACGCTGCGCCTCGCCGTCAACGCGATCGCCGGCGCGGACGCCGCCGCGGTCCGCACCGCCGTCGGTTTCAAGACTGGCTCGTACGAGCCCGACTTCTACTCCATCGCCACCGAGAGCACCATCGTTCTGCCGTGGGATCGCGAGATCCTCATCGACGGAGAGCTCGTGACGAATCCGTTGTACGCAGGAGTGCTTGGCGGGTAGAGGGCTCAGGGTAGAGGGTTGAGAGTAGAGGGTGGAGGGTTGAGGGTAGAGGGGGGTTGGTAGAGGGTAGAGGGTGGAGAGTAGAGGGGTGAAGGTAGA
>DATBHD010000066.1:0-16179 GCA_036557635.1 Gemmatimonadaceae bacterium | reverse complement strand
ACGACGCCGAACTTTTCGC
This sequence comes from Gemmatimonadaceae bacterium, assembly GCA_036557635.1. Classification (GTDB taxonomy): domain Bacteria; phylum Gemmatimonadota; class Gemmatimonadetes; order Gemmatimonadales; family Gemmatimonadaceae; genus AG2. The sequence continues at coordinate 16,160 of DATBHD010000066.1, read as the reverse complement.
CGGCGAGGCGATCGAGGGCCTTCTGGCCGTCCTCGGCGATCTCGATGCCGTAGCCTTCGTCGACAAGGATCGCGCCGAGTCCGGAGGTGATTGCCTTCTCGTCGTCGGCAATGAGGATTTTTGCGTTTGCTGGCTTCATGCTCTCTCGTGTGTGCGCTTGCGGGCGGAGCCCGCGCGCGGAAATGCCAACGAAATGCTGCGTGCTCCCGTCTCCGCGTTCACGCGGATGCCGGCCGCCGCGGCAGCGGCCATGACGTCGGCCGACAGTTCCAGCGGTCCCTCGGCGTCGACGCACTCGATGCTCACGACGATCTCGTCGCCACTCTCCAGTGTGCACCGGGTGTCGCCTTTCTGCGCGAGGGCGGCGAGCAGCGTTGCACCGATCACGAGTCGCGCGACATCCCCGCGCACGCGCACGGTTCCAGCCGTGCCAGCGCGCGCGAGCGGCTCGACGCGCAGGGAACCGCCGTGCGCGCGCGCGGACGGTCCGAGCAGCGCGGCAAATGAAGCGACCGTCTCGCCGATATCGAGAGGCTCGCGCGCGGCGCGGGAGAGCGAGAGGAGCGCCTGCGACATTTCCACCACGGCATCCAACTGACCCGCGGCCGACGAGGCGAATGGCGCGACGGAAGCCGCGGCCGCGTCCGATCGGGCGGAACGCGATCGCACGACCTCGAGATTCACGGCCACGCCGTTCAGCGCGCCCTTGAGCTCGTGTGCCGTTCGGGCGCTGATCTGCTGAAGCACATCGAGCCAGAGCTCGACCGATCGCGCCAGCGACACGTCATCCTGTGTTGCGCTCGTCACGTCCTTCTCCACCGTCAAGCCTACTCGCCAGCGTCCGCGTCGTCAGGCGCCGCCGTGATTCCAACAGTCTCTCCGCTCGGCGCGGGACGGTGCTGCGCCGGAGCGTTCACAAAGCGCGCGACCGCCGCCGCCGTGCCGCCGACCGCGAGTTGCTCGAACAGGAAGCCGAATTTCTCGTCGTAGGCGCTCGCCAATCGGGCCTTCACCGCGTCAGGCAGGTCCCAGAAGCGACGCTTGAACGGACCGAGCGCCTTCTTGCGCGTCTTGTAGAAGAACTGCTCATCGGAGTCCGTCGCCTTGCGCTCGTCCTTCGCGTTTTCGCGAAGCCAATTGTAGACCTCGTCGCGCACGTCGCCGGGAAGGTGATCGAAGAGCATGTTCTGAAAGTTCGTCGCGAGATGGATCTCCGCCGTCTCGCGTTTCGGGAAATTATGAAACGCTGAATCCGGCAACGTCGACGCGCCATGCTGCACCGCGCCGGCCAGGCCGTACTCGTCGCGCGCCACCTTGGAAAGCCGCTCGAGCGTATCCAGGTCCAGTTTCACGTCGGCGATCGAGCCGTCGGCGAGCACGACGCCGCCGTGCGACGTCCCCGACTGCACCGAGATCTTCGACAGCCCCGTCATCCCGCGAGGCAAATTGCGCGCGAGACCGTCCATGTAAGCGCGCAGCTCCTCCACCGTGCTGTTGTGAGAGCCGACTTCACCGATCTCGCCGCCGACGGAGATCGTCACCCCTTCGGGCTCGTGCTCGCGCACGGTCTCGAGAATGTCGGCGCCGACCTCGTAGTTCAGCTTTTGCTGTTGATCCAGATCCGGCTTCGACACGTCGACGAGCGTCGACGTGTCGATGTCGATGTTGTAGAAGCCGGCCGCGATCGCCTCACGCGCGAGTGCCTTCACCGCATCGACTTCGGGTCGTGGGGCCGCGGCGTACTTCTTCGCGTTCACCTGAAAGTGGTCGCCCTGGATGAACAGAGGGCCGCGAAATCCCTCGCGCAGCGCCGCGGCCAACATCACGGCGACGTACTCGGCGGGACGCTGGTCGGTATAGGCGATCTCGGAGCGCGCGATCTCGAGGATGAAGGCGCCTGCTCTCATGCGGTTCGCCGTCCGAAAGATCGACCGAGCGGTGTCGTAGGCCATGCCCCGGACATTGATCGCGGGAACGGTAAAGCCGTGGACCTCACCACGACCTCGAGCCATGTACAGCTCCTGAATCGACGCGGGGCGAACGCCGACCGCCTGCCCCAGCTCCCAGATGAGCCACCGCGCCGAGTCCCGCTCGTCGGGGTCACCAAAAACCGCCAGTCGAACGAGGGCGTCCATGGCCGGACTGGCCAGCGCGGTATCGCGATTCACCGTAACGTGGCCGTCGTGTACCGTGACGGCAGAACCGAACAGAGAATGAGCAGACAAAAGAGAAGGGGCTAGGGACCGAGGTTAGGGGCTAGGGAATTCAGAAGGTGTCGGAGCCTGCTAGGTGGTGCAAGGCCCGACGGTTGGCCCATTCGTTCAGATCATGAATCGCTCGTCTGGTTTCGGAAGCATGTTCCATTCCCGCCGCGCCTGCTCGGCATCCGCGCGGCCAAGCATCGCATACGTAAACTGCTTGCCCAGCTCCACTCCCGGCTGATCGAGAGGGTTGATGCCGTAAAGCTCCCCGGCGTAGATCGTCGCGATCTCCAGAAACATGAACAGCGCGCCGACGTAGCGCGCGTCGGCCCTGTCGACGTGAATGGTGAGGTTGGGTCGCCCACGACGCGCCAGCGCGCCCGCGGTCGCCTTCCGCTCGATCTCCAACAGCTGGCCGAGGCGGTGTCCGCCCAGATACCCGAGCTCCTTGATGTCGGAATGCAGCTTCGGGATCTCCAGCTTCACCGCCTCGTCCTCGACGGCGATGAAGCTCACCGTCTTGTCCGGTGGCCCCTCCATGAAGAGCTGCACCTTACTGTGCTGATCGGTTGCGCCGAGCGCCGCCAACGGAGTCGGACCGATTCCGGGATCGCCAGGCGTTCGGTGCTTGCCCAAACTCTCTGCCCACAGCTGGACGAACCAGTCGGCGATGTCACGCAAAGGGTCGGAGTAAGGCATCAGGACCTGAATGTGACGTCCGAGCTTGGTGTCGGCGAGAAATTGGAGCATCGCGAAGATTCCCGCGGGATTCTTCGTCAGCACCTCCGTCTCGCATCGTTTCGCGATCTCGCCGGCGCCCGCGAGGAGCGCCCCCGTATCCATTCCCGTGAGCGCGGCGGGCAGAACTCCGACGGGAGTGAGGACGCTGTAGCGGCCACCGACGTTCGGCGGAATGTCCAGCGCCGGAATGTTTTCGGCGCGAGCGATGGCGCGCAGCGCGCCCTTTTGCGGATCGGTGACGAAGACGAGATGGCGCGACGCGTCGGCCCCGAGTGCGCTCTGGAGTCGCGACCGAACGACGAGATACTGCGCCATCGTCTCGGCGGTGCCGCCCGATTTCGATATCACGATGAAGAGCGCGCGCGCCAGATCGAGTCGATCGAGGAGCGCCGCGATGGTACGCGGATCGACGTTGTCGAGAACGTGCAGGCGGGGCCATCCGCCCCGCTCGTCTTTCGTCAACGAGTTCCACTGCGGCTCGAGCAGCGCCGTGCGGAGCGCGATCGGGCCCAACGCCGACCCGCCGATGCCGAGCACGACGACGTCGTCGAATTGCCCGCGCGTGCGCGCCGCGAATTCCGTCGATTGGCGGTGCAGCGCGACATCGCCTGGAAGATTCAGAAATCCTAATTCGTCGGCGTCACGCCGGCGTCCGAAGCCGGCGTGCGCGCGCGCAAATCCGTCCGCCGCGTCACGCCAGTCGGCGAACGATATTCCGCCGGACACGACGTCGGCCATGAAGTTCGTGTAGTCGAGACGAAGGGGCATTGGAAGTGGTCGGTTGCTCGTGATTGGTTCCTGGCGCGGAGGAGCGGGAGCAGCGCGCGGCGCGAGCGACGTCAAATGGACCGCCGCGAGCGAAACGAGCGGCTAGGGAATCCGGACGGTGAGTCCGTCGAACGCCGGGGCGACGCCCCTCGGCAATTCGGCTTCGAGATCGGCGTGCAGGTTGTCGTGCGTCAGGTGAATGAGATACGTGCGCTCGGCGCCGATCGCGGCGGCGACGCGCAATGATTCAGGAATGCTCAAGTGTGTCGGATGCTCGGTGCGGAAGAGGGCGTTGATCACGAGGACTTTCGCGCCGCGAAAGCGCTCGATCGCGTCGGGCGGGACACTCTTCGCGTCCGTGATGTACGCCAGTGCTCCGATCCGATAGGCGAACACCGTCACCGGCCCGTGCGGAATCGGCACCGGTACGACTTCGACGTCGCCGACGGTGAAGGGCACGTTCGGCTCGATCACGTGAGCGCGTCCCTCGGGCTTCGACGTGCCGGCGACGGGGCGCGTGTCATCGAAGATGTAGGCGAACTTGCGCCGGAGGCTCTCGAGCGTCTCGGCCGAGCTGTACATGGGCAGCGGCGCGTCGCGGCGCACCGTGAACGCGCGCAGATCGTCGATGCCGTGCGTGTGATCGGCATGATCGTGCGTGAACAGCACCGCGTCAATGCGATCGATGCCGGCGGCGATCAGTTGCAGCCGCAGCTCGGGAGGCGTGTCGATGAGTATTCTCGTACCGGCATCGGTCTCGACGACCGCGCCGACGCGAGTACGCTTGTCGCGCGGATCGGGGGAGCGGCAGACGGCGCACCCGCAGCCAAGCATGGGGACGCCGAAGCTGGTGCCGGTGCCGAGAAAGAGGAGACGCACGATCGACGCCGCTTCTAGAGCGTGAACACGGACGAACACGGACGCTGCACGGACGGATCACGGACAACGAGCGCGAGAACCCCTTCAGCGAGGTCCTCTTGCATCACTGTCAGTGTTAGTTCGTGCACTGTCCGTGCTCGTCCGTGTTCACGCTTCGTTGGGGGCGCGCGTCAAACCGTTTCCACCTTCATCATGTTCGTCGACCCCGGCACGTCGAAGGGAACGCCGGCGGTGACGATCACGCGATCGCCGGTGCGTGCCAACGCGCGGCGGCGCACGACGTCGAGCGCGAGGCGAACCATCTGGTCGTAGGTGTCACAGTGCGGGACGAGCTCGGGAACGACGCCCCACACCAGCGCGAGCTGCCGATACGTCCGCGGCTGGTCGGTGAGAACGAGAATCGGCACCGTCGGACGCTGCGACGCGACGACGCGCGAGCTGAAGCCACTCTTCGTGAACACGATCAGGCACGGTGTGCGCAGCATGTGCGCGGCCGCGTTGCACGCCGCCGCGATCGCGAACTCCGTGGACATCGCCGTCTCTTCGCCGCGGTGCCCATCGTGTCGAATGTCCGAGGAATGTTGCTCGACCTCGGCGATGATGCGATTCATCGCCTCGACGGCGAGGCGCGGGTATTGCCCGGCGGCGGTCTCCGCGGAAAGCATCACCGCGTCGGTGCCGTCGAGAATCGCGTTCGCGACATCGCTCGCCTCGGCGCGCGTCGGTCGCGGGTGGGTGATCATCGACTCGAGCATCTGCGTCGCCGTGATCACCGGGCGGCCGAGTCGGTTGCATAACGAGATGATGCGCTTCTGCGCCAGCGGCACTTCCTCGAATGGCAGCTCGACGCCGAGATCGCCGCGGGCAACCATGACGCCGTCGGAGGCGCGAACGATGCTCTCGATGTTCTCGAGCGCGGAGTCCTTCTCGATCTTGGCGATGACGAGAATCTCCCGCGGAATCATCGCCCGGAGCTCGGCGACGTCCCCGGCGCGCCGCACGAAGCTGAGCGCGAGGTAGTCGATCCCCTGCTCCACGGCGAAGGCGACGTCCTCCCTGTCCTTCTCGGTGATCGAGGGAGCGGAGACGGTGACGCCGGGCAGGTTGATGCCTTTGTGGCTGGCGAGCGCGCCGCCGTGGAGCACGCGCGCCATCACGCGCGGCGCGGCAACTTCGAGGACCACGAGCTCGATGAGGCCGTCGTTGATGAGCACGCGATCGCCGACATGGACATCGCCGGCGAGATTCTCGTAGGTTACCGGAATCTCACCACGCCTAACGAGCCCCTCCGGACCCAGCACCAGGTCGGAGCCGTCCTCGAGCGTCAAGGGTTCCGCGAGCTCGCCGACGCGGATGCGCGGGCCCTGCAGGTCGCCGAGAATGGCCACCGGCCGGCCGAGCGACCGCGCCGTCTCGCGCACCAGCGCGATCGTCGCCGCGTGCTGTTCGTGCGTGCTGTGCGAAAAGTTGATGCGGGCGACACTGAGCCCGGCATCCATCAAGCTGCGCAACGCCTCGGGCGAACAGCTCGATGGCCCGAGCGTGCAGACGATTTTCGTGCGACAGAAGGTCAAGTTTTTGGGAGGCGAAGAGCTGTCGTTACCTCGATGCGACGAGATCGCGTCCGAGCGCTTTCGTCTTCTTGGCGAGCCCGACGATCAGAGTATCGTATGACTTCTGGAAGCTCGCGAGCCCGTCGACGAGTAACTTCGTCGTGACATCGTCAATCGAGACCCCGAGTCGATCGAGATCGGCGATCACGTGGTCCGCGGCCTCAACGTCCTTGTCGACCGTGCGCTGTACCTCGCCGTGGTCGCGGAAGGCATCTAACGTCGCGGGCGGCATCGTGTTCACGGTGTTTGGCCCGATCAACTGCTCGACGTACATGACGTCGCGATACGCCGGGTTTTTCGTGCTCGTGCTCGCCCACAGCACGCGCTGCGCGCAGGCGCCCTTCTCCGCGAGCCTCTTCCAGCGCGGCGACGAGAACTCCGTCTGGAAGATCCGGTACGCGAGCTTCGCGTTCGCGATGGCTGCCTTCCCGCGCAACGCGTCGATTTTCTTCCGCTGATCGGGCGTCGCCGTTTTCGCCAAAGCGTCGAGGCGCTTGTCGACTTCAGTGTCCACGCGGCTGACGAAGAAGCTCGCGACGGACGCGATGTTCTTGATGTCCTTCCCCGCCTTGACTCGCTCCTCGAGCCCGGCCATGTAGGCATCGACGACGCGTCGATAGGCGTCGAGCGAGAACAGCAGCGTGATGTTGATGTTGATACCGCTGGCGATGAGCCGCCGCACCGCGTCCGCGCCCTCGACAGTGCCTGGCACTTTCACGAAGCAGTTCGGGCGGTCGACAGTGGACCAGAGACGCGTCGCCTCGCTCACCGTCCCGAGGAGATCATGCGCCTGCGCCGGTGACACCTCGATCGAAACGTAGCCGTCAGCGCCTTGCTGCTTGTCGTAGACGCCGCGGAACTGATCGCACGCGTCCCGAACGTCGGTCGTCGACACGAGCTCGAACAACTCCATCGCCGTGAAGTCGCCCGGCGCGGTGCGAATCTGATCGTCGTACGCATTACCTTCGGCGAGCGCTTTTTCGAAAATTGTCGGATTCGACGTCATTCCAGTGACCGCATCCTCACGGATGCGACGCGCGAGGTCTCCATTTCGGAGAATCGTGCGCTCGATGAAATCGAGCCAGATGGAGACGCCCGCGTCGTGCAGGCGCTGAAGACGATCAGAAGCAGGCGACATGTCAGCGGCTCAACGAAAATGGGAATGTTTGAAGATAAGCAATAGGTGCACCTAGTTTTTCACCACTTTCCAAATCCGTCCCATCGCATCGTCCGTGATGTAGAGAGCGCCATCGGTTCCTTGAGCCAGGCCGCTCGGGCGATGATTGCCGGAGGCGCCGGTGCTGCGCGCAACGTTGAGGTTGGGCGCGAAGCCGTCGGCGAAGATCTCGAACGCTCCATCGGCGCGACCGTTCCTCATTGGCTGAAAAACAACCTTGTAGCCCGCTTGCGGAAGCGGAGCGCGATTCCACGAACCATGGAAGGCGATGAACGCTCCTTCGCGATAGCGCGCCGGAAACATCGAGCCCGTGTAGAAGAGCAGCGCGTTCGGCGCCCAGTGAGCGGGAAAGTACGCCACGTCCCCTTTCTTCGTGCTGCAGCGCCCAACCTGCTTGCCATCGCCGCCGTACTCCGGCGCCAGCACCTTTGTCTTCTGCTCGGGATCGAAGTAGCAGTACGGCCAGCCGAAGTCGTCACCACGCTGCACGTGAAAGAGCTCCTCCGCCGGGAGCTCCGCACCCTGTTCGGCGTTGAAGAGCTTCGGCCAGTCGGCGCCGCCGCCGCCGAGTTGGTCTCGGCCGTGCTGCGTAACCCACAGGTCGCCGTCGTGCGGATTGATCGTGATGCCGACGGCGTTTCGGATGCCGCGAGCGAAGTGCTCCGCCTGCGACTGGGTCTGATGCAGCTTGCGAGCATCGAATCGCCAGATGCCGGCGCGCGTCTCGAGCTCGGTGCACGGGTCGACACCAGGCACCTCGAGCTTGCGGTCCTCGCGCTGGCAGGCGTTCGTGCGCGAGCCGATGTTCACATAGAGGGCGCCGTCACGAGCGATGGTGAATGTCTTCGCGCCGTGGCCGCCCGTCGGCAGGCCGGTCACGACCTGCTCGACCTCCCCGGTGGGCGCAAGCGAGCCCGCCGCCAGACGATAGCGCAGGATGTCGGACCCGTTCTCCGTGTACAGATAGCCGTCGAAAAGCACAACCTCGGTGGCATGGCCGTCGCCGAACTTGTTGCGCTCGTCAGCGATACCGTCGCCGTCATGGTCGCGGAGCGCCATCACACCACCACTCTGGAGCGCGACGAAGACATCGCCGTTAGGCGCGACGACGAGGTGGCGCGGACCGGCCAGGCTGTCGGCGAATACGGTCGCGCAGAACCCCTTGGAGAGCGTGATGCCGCCGTTATCGGGCGCGCAATGGGCGTCCTGGGTGCCTTGGGGGCGGGCCTCTTGGCCCCGCGCGAGGGTCGGCAGGATTCCGGTGAGGAGAGCAAGAAGGGCGATTCGGGTCCGCATTGGTTCTCCAGGCGTGCGAGCGTCGACTCGGGGACGGGGCAGGAATATACCGGCGAATGGCCCGTCCAACCATCGAGCCCCGAACGGTGTCTAGGATGAGGGTAGGCGCTGGCGGCGAGGCGTTGGAATTTCGCGCTTCACGTCAGCTCTGGCCCCCAACCACTCGTAATGGCTTTAGCAAACTCGTAATTCCGGAGGTCATATGCGCACGGCGCGGCTCGTGGCTCGAAGCCTGTCACTCCTGCTCGTCTGCGGCGTTCCCGCCCTCGCCCAACGTTCGTCGCCGCGCGATCCGGGCGATGTTGGCGACGCGTGGCTCGATCGCTGCCGAGAAAGCCGCAACAACAGGTGGGGCAACGACCGGGAGCGCTTCTGCGAGGTGCGCGAAAAGCGGATCTCGGCGTCGCGAAGGCTCGACATCGACGGCCAGCAAAACGGCAGCGTGAGCGTGCATGGGTGGGATCGCTCCGAGGTGCTCGTCCTCGCCAAGATCCAAACGCAAGGAGAGGACGCGAGCGAGGCGCGGGACATCGCCTCGCGCATTACCGTCGACGCGGATGGCGGCCGTATTCGCGCTGAAGGGCCGTCGACGCGCAGAGAGCAATCGTGGTCGGTCAGCTTCGATGTCTGGGCGCCGAGGCAAACGGACCTCCGCGCGTCGACGCATAACGGTGGCATCAGCATCGACAACATCGATGCGCGCCTCGAGCTCGGCGCGGTGAATGGTGGGATCGAATTGCGCGGTGTGTCTGGCGACGTGCGCGGCGAGACGACCAACGGGCCGCTCAACGTCGATCTCGATGGTGATCGGTGGCGCGGGACGGGACTGGATCTGCGAACGACCAATGGCCCCGTGAATCTGGACATTCCCTCGGGCTACTCGGCGCAACTCGAGACAGGCACCGTGAACGGCGGAATGCACATCGACTTCCCTGTGACGCTCCAGGGCATGATCGGCCGGCGGATCACGACGCAGCTCGGTAACGGCGGATCGCCAATTCGCGCGATCACCACGAACGGGCCAGTGGAGATCAGGCGTCGATAAATACGATTGTCATGCCGACCTCTTGACCGGCCGCGGCGGGCGTCGCTATCTGTGGCACACCCACCTACGCCGGAGCGGTGCATGCCTCGCTGGTCGATCAGGAAGGGGCTCCCTGCCCTTCTATTGCTGCTCGCGCCTGTCGCGTGTGTCAGGCACTCCATCATTCCGGACGAGCCGGACACGATCACGATCAGCGTGTCGAACAACAATGCGCTGGACATGACGGTGTACGCGGTCAACCAGAGCATGCGCATTCGGCTCGGGACGGTGACCACTGCCTCGACTCAGCATTTCACCGTGTCGTTGCACCAGATCAGTCCAACCGGCGAGCTGCAGCTGCTCGCCGATCCAGTGGGCTCGCGACGGACGCTGACGTCGGAGGCGATTCACGTCACCGCTGGCCAGGCGGTGGAGTGGGTTCTGCAGGCGGACCTCCGGCAATCGATGCTGGTCATTCGGAGCTGACGATTATCGAGGTGCTGAGGCCCAAGCGAGTGGTGAGCGTTCACTAACCGCTGGTCACAGATACAACGAACCCCGGCTCTCGCCGGGGTTCGTTGTATTTGAGTGTTCGTGAAACGAAGACTCAGGGCGCTTCGGTCCCCTTTGGCGGCTTCGCGCCGCCGAATGTGTAGAACGGTTCGGCCTTGATCGCGAGCTCCTTCGCAGGGACAGGCATCTCGCGAGGAGTATTCGGCAATAGACCTTGGATGTAGCGCGGCCCGTTGAAGATCGTGTTCGGATTCGGCGTGCACTGCATGCCAGCTGTGGTGGTGTCGCTGTCCGTCCTGCACCCGGTGGCTCGCTCCCAGGCGGTCGCGAGCACCAGCGGACGCCGCCGTTGATCCCAGTACGAGGCCGGACCCATTTGCAGCAGCTCGATCTCGTACTCGTACAACAGCTCCGACCAGAGTGTGCAAGCAGTGCCATCCTTGGCCAGCTTGCCGTTGGACATGCACGGACCGTCCGCCGGCGACCCAGGCGTGCCCACAGCCAGCGAAGCCGATGAGAGCTTGCCGCGTGTGACACGCGTCTTGTCGATCAACGTCGCGGCTCCGGCGGCGTCGCCCGTTCTGAGCTTCGCCTCTGCCCACAGCAGATCATTCATCATCGGCGTGATCACGGGGCTGTAGCCATAGCCGGCCCATTGACCCTGCGGATCCTCCACGCCGGATGCGTCCCACCGGGTGATGCCGATGTTGGACTGATGGTAATAGCCACGGTCTGGACGGAACACCTCGCCGGCCGAGGACCAGGAGAAGTCCGTTCCCTTATTGGCCGTCTTCGGGACGTTGCCGAACACGTCCTCAAGGCTCTCATCGCCAAACGATCCGTCACCCATGCGGGCATCCGGCGAATTGGGCTGCTTGTTTCCGATGCCTAACGGGTAAGGATCGATCTGTGTCGCCGGGTCGAGGAAGTGCGCGACGCGAGTGCTGATGCGACCACTGCTGTAGTCGGTGAACCAGGGCATGAAGCCCTGGCACCAGGCGCTGCATCCATCTCCAATGAGCGCGAAGGTGACGGGCGTACCGGTGGACATGCCGTTCGACGCGTAGCTCGCGACCTTGTTCCAGTCGACGATGCCCGCCGCGCTGGTCTCACCGTCGTCGCGCGGATAGAAGACGAACGTCATCGCCGCCATCGTGTTCGCGATCTTGGCGATGTCCGAGTTGCTGTAGGTGTTGCCATTCGTCCAACCAGCCACGGTGGTGAAGGTGTTCGCGTTGGCAAGAGCGATCGCGGCGTCGAATTTCTTGAGTGCCGAATCGCGAAGTTCCTTGCGTGAGATGCGCTTGAGCGAGCTGAGGACCTCGGGCTTCGACAGGTCCATCGTCTCGTCGATGTAGTATCCCTGATCGTAGTTGAGAGCGATCACCATCAGCGACGCGGCCTGCATGAGCTGCGCGATCGTCTCGGCGCGCTTGGTCCTCGCGGCGTCTCCGATTTGGAAGTTATTAACGCGTATCGCCCTGAGTGCGTCGTTGGCCGAAGACAGAGTGGCATACATCCCGAACCACTCCGATTCGATACTCACGCGGCCGGCCGCCGAGAGATCGTTCTGCCAGCTCCGGGTGCTGCGAGTCCACGTCGACGGATCGGCCGTCGTATCCGACGGGCCGATGTCGATGCCGGAGTAGAAATTCATGTTGCCGTTGTTCCACGAGGATGACAATCCTCGCGCCTGCACGGCCAGAACGAGCCCGCTGTTCAGGTCAGTATAGGCGTTGAACCACGTGCGCATCGTACCGCCCGCGACGGACTCCATGAGCGAGGGATCGGTGAGGATGTTACTGCTCGACGGATCGTTCGGGTTTGAGACATCGAGGGATTTGCAACCGATCGCCGCGATGGCGGCGATCATCGTCAGGCTGCGTGCCAAGTTCCAGATTCGCATGGATTTCATTCTCCAGAACGTTGGTAGTCAGTAGCCGAATTCGAGCATCGCCGTGAACGTGCGATACGTCGGATAGGTGAAGTAATCGACGCGATAGGCGAAGGGGTTGCCGCCACCTGGCCCTGTCACGTCCGGGTCGTAACCACTGTACTTGGTGTTCGTCCAGAGATTTCTGCCAACAACGCCGAAGCGCACGGTGCGGAAATCGAACGGAAGCCGCGTCGTCCAACGCTGCGGCAGCGTCCAGTTGACGGCCAGCTCGCGAAGGCGAACGTACGAGCCGTCTTCCACGAAGTAGTCGTTAGCGTCGAAGTTGTTGTAGAAGGCGCTGTAATAGGACGACGGCTTCTTCCCCGTCGAGTATGGGCACGTCGGATCCGCGGTCTGCCAGTTGGCCGCGCAGGTAGTCGCGGGCTTGTTGCTCTGGTCGAAGACCTTGTCGCGCAGCTCGTTGAACGGCCACTGGCGCGTGTAGTTGTAGATCTGACCGCCCTTCACCCACGTCAGCGTGCCGGTTAAGCTGATCGACCGCCACTGCAGCGTCGAGTTGAGGCCGAGGTTGAAGTCGGGGTTGACGTCACCGATCTGCACGACTGACTGCGGCGTCGTGCAGACACCACCGGTGCTCTGCGCGCAGATGAATGCCTTGAGTGGCACTTCATTGATCGTGTGGAACTGCGACTTGCGAACGTAAAACCCTTCCTCGTTCAACACGTAATCGGCGGTCGTACCCGAGAGCATACCGGCGCCGATCGTCTGCTGCAGCTGATCGGCCGTGCGAATCCATCGCGATCCGTAGATCACGCCGAACGGCTGATTGGGCGCGATGCGGAAGATCTTGGTGTTGCCGTCGTTCGGATCCGGGCCAACGAAGAACGGTGGCACCTTGAGGTCTTCGATACGCTGCCGCGTACGGTCGCCGGTGATACTCACACGCCAGAACGAGTTCGCCTTCGACATCAGAACCGCACCGAACGCGAGCTCGTGCGAGTTGCCCGTGAGTGTGCCGGCATTCTGGTACTGCTGAGAATAGCCAGTAACGCTCGAGAGCGGGACCTGAATGATCTCGTCGGTGGTGCGCTTCGTGGAGTAGCTGTAGTCGAGCGAGTAGTTGGTGAGGAAATTCACGTTGATGCCGTACTCCGTCTCCTGCGAGAAGGCCGGTCGCAGAATGTTGTTCCCGAGATCGACCTTGCCAGGCAACCCACCGGAGATGGTGTAGGTCTCGTACTGCGCGATGAAGGGTGGTCGGAGTCCGGCCGTTCCGTGTGAAACACGCAGCTTCAATTCATCGACGTCCGGAATCCGGAAGTCCTGCGTGACGCGATACGCGCCCGAGATGCGATGATAGGTCGCGGTGCGTTCCTTCGAACCGAATAGCGACGACTGGTCGACTCTCACCAGGCCGTCGAGGACATAGCGATCCTTGATGTCGAAGGTGGAGACGAGGAAAGCGTCCTTCGCACGAATGATCTGCGTGCTCGAGCCGGGGACGATCGTTCCCTGCTGATCGGCGGCGCTGAACTCCGGGATCTTTCCGACCGTGAGCGGCGTGGCCGAGACGTTGGTCTGGTTGTTCGTCTGGTCCTCGTAAAGGCCCGCGAGCTTGGTCGTGTTATGAATCGCGCTCGTGAGCTGGAGATTGGAAGTGAGCGACAGATTCAGGTTGTACGATCGATCGATGGTGTTTCGGGTGAACAGGCTGCCGCCGCCCTCGTTGCCGGACGAGCCGGTGTAGCCCACCGGCGTCAGGCTCTTGTAGATCTGATTCGACTCGTCGTACCCGACATTGGCGTCGCCCGTGAGCCAGTTGAGGGGGCGATACGATGCGCGGTAGGTACCAGTGAAGCGATCGCGATCGTTGTCCTTCTGCAATACTTGCAGATCGTACAGCGGATTGTCGACGTTGCCGGAGAGCGGCGGCTGCCTAACGACGGGATTGAAGTCGCCGGTGTAGGAGCAGAGCGTCCCGGACGGGCAGGCCTTCACGATCGAGTCGATGTTGACATTCGGCTCGAGGAACAGCATCCCGAAGAAGATGCCGCCGTTGTCGTCCGACTGCCGTGAGGTGGATCGCCCGTAGAACGCGCCAACGCCCATGTCGAGGTTGTCGGTCACTGATTGATCGACGTTCACGCGGAACGTCTGACGGCGGTAGCCGTCGAGAAGCCGTAGCACGCCCTGATCGTGCTCGTTCTCGAAGGAGACGTTGTAGTTGCTGGTCCCGCGACGCTGACCCAGGCTCACATAGTTCGTGAGCTTCTGGCCGGGACGGAACACCTTTCGATACTGGTCGTAGACGACGGGATACGGATTGTCCACGATCAGATCCGGCTTGGCCGTCCGCGTTCCGCTCGAGAGATCGAAGCCCTTCGACGGATCGCTGGGATCGAGCAACACGTAGTTGTGATGCATGTTGTGCTCGACGAGATGCGGCAGGTAGCTGTCACCGAGCTCGTTGCGCACCGTGATCGTCGTCTGGCCTTCGGCCAGATTGGCGCCGCGCTTCGTGAAGATCTGAATGACGCCGTTCGCGGCGTCGGAGCCATACAGCGAACTGGCGGCCGCCCCCTTCACGATCTCGATCCGCTCGATGTCCTCGGAGTTGATGTCGGCGAGACCGAGACGCGTGATCGTTCCATCGATCATGACGAGCGGATCCTGACGACCCGTGAGGCTCGTCGCCGCGCGTAAACGAATCGCCGGCTCGGTGCCGGGTTGACCGGAGGAGGAGATGACGCTTGCACCAGGAACTTTCCCCTCGATCCCACCCAACGGCGTCGGCGAGGGCACTTCCTTTATCTGGGTGTTGTCGACAACCGCGACGCTGAACGGCGTCTTCTTCTGCGAGGTCGCCTCGCTCGTTCCCGTAACGACGACCTCTTCCAGGTTCAGGATGTCGCGATCGAGAACGAAGTCGTGCTGGACCTGACCGGCGGAAAGCGTGACGGGTAGCCGCTTCGGCTTGTAGCCGATATAGCGCGCGACGATGTTGACCTGTTGCCCCGTGCGCGACGCCACCGACACCGTGAAGTTGTAGTGCCCGTTGGCATCCGCGATGCTTCCAACACCTAGCTCGGGGATCGCGACGTTGGCGCCGCCGAGCGGTTGACCGGCGTTCGATGTGACACGACCGGTTACTACAGCGTTCTGTGCTGCCGCGACACTCGAGAGCAGGAGAACGGCTCCGAGTGCCGTCACCGCCGTTCGGGCCCTACGGAAGGTGATTGCACCACCCATTGGAAACCTCGCTGATGGTGGGAGAGGAGGTAACCGCAGCTACTGGGACATCGACCACGAACACAACTGCTCGTGCAGGCCGTCCGACGCGACTTGCGCTGCAGCGGCGCAATGCCACCTTGTTAGGCGCTGGACGTCGGACTGGAAAGCGGAGGGACGGGCAAATTATGGAGCCTTGCGAGACGACGGGTCAAGTGGCTAGGCCGTATTACCACGTTTTGCAACCCTTTCATCACTGGAAAAGGTCACCTCACCAGCACTCATCGGCGCGGTCATTCAGGCGCCGGAGGAAGCCGATGGCACCCTGGCACTCGCGTGTCGTTCGGCGTCACGCGTTGTTCTTTCTGGTGTTCGCGCTGGGCGGCAGGGCGGTCTGGGCACAGCAGACCGCCACGCTGAGAGGCGTCGTCCTCGACCGTCGCACGGGACTGGGCGTGGCTGGCGCTCAGATCGTCGTCCTCGAGAACAAGCGGTCGGTCACCTCCGACTCGTCGGGCAAGTACAAGATCCCGGACCTGCCGATCGGCACGCTGCATCTGATGATCGGAGCTCTCGGCTTTCTGCCCCAGCAGGAGAAGGTCCAGCTCATGGCCGGTGCGATCACCGACAAGCCGATCCAGCTGGACTCGACGTCCGTGGGCCGACTGTCAACCGCGCAGTCGCTCCCCGGTGTCGCGGTTTCGGCTTCGGCCACGCCTGTCAATTACCGACTCGCCGACTTCGAGCGCCGCCGACAAACCGGACGAGGTCAGTACCTCACCGAAGACGAAATAACCAAGAGTGGTGCGTATAACGTCGCCGA
>DATBHD010000065.1:0-42669 GCA_036557635.1 Gemmatimonadaceae bacterium | reverse complement strand
TTCCCGCCGTCTACGCGGTCTCCGCCGCATACGCGGTTCCCGCCGTCTACGCGGTCTCCGCCGCATACGCGGTCCCCGCCGCATACGCGGTTCCCGCCGTCTACGCGGTACCCGCCGTTCACGCGGTCCCCGCCGTTCACGCGGTCCCCGCTTCATACGCGGTTCCCGCTTCACATTCAGCTACTCATACAACTTCCCCAAGTCCACCTTCGCCAGCTCGATGAAATACTGCGAAAGCTGCTGCACGACGATCTCGAGATAGTTGCGACCCTTTTCGGCCGTGGACCGCTTCGGGTTACCCACGCCGGTGTCGGCCGTGATCTGTTTCCAATCGCGCGGGGCCCACGCCCAACCTTCTCGTAAGGCACCGATACGGAAACGACGTTCGCGTCCCTCGCCCGCCTCGCTCAGCGGCAGCACCGCCTCGGGCGCGAGGTGCATCATGACGCTCGTCTCCAGCTCGCCGGCGTGATCGCCGAGGTCCTCGAAGTGTCCCTTCGGATCGACGACCTTGTACCAGTTCACGGTGCTCAGAAACACGCGCGTCTTCGGCTGGAGCTCGCGAATCGTTTGGCGGAAGTCGTTCGCCCCGTGGCCGTTCAGCACGCACAGCTTGAGAATGCCCTGCCGTTCGAGTGAGCCGGCGATGTCGGCGAGCAGTGCCGTCTGCGTGCTCGGGTTCATGTTGATGCACCCTTTGATCTCGAGCTGCGTCGTCTGCACGCCGAATGGCACCGACGGGAGCACGAGCACGCGCGCGCCCGCGGTCCACGCGCGCTGCGCCGCGGCCGCGGCCACGCGCACCGATTGGATCGTGTCGGTCGCGTACGGCAGATGATAGTTATGCGCCTCGGTGGCGCCCCAGGGCAGGATCGCGAGCTCGTACGGCGTTGCGTCGACGGTCTTCCAGGTTGTCTCGGCGAGAATGAACGGTCGTATCGGCATCGGTGCGCCTAACGGGTGAGTGTCATCCCGAGCGACGCGCGGAATCGCGCCGCCCGCGAATCAGTGCATCGACGCTCCAGGAACCTCCGCCCACGAACGCGAAATACAGGAAGAGAAAACACAACAAGACGGGAACCTCGCCGCGATTCACGATCGGCAGGAAAGCGCGCGGCGCGTGCACCTTGAAGTACGCGACCGCCATCTCACCGGAAAGAACGAACGCCACCGGTCGCGTGAACGCGCCAAGGAGCAACAGCATGCCGCCGAAAAACTCGAGAATGCCCGCGAGCCCCGTTTGCGACATCAGGACGAGCGGAACGACCGGGCCAGGCCCGCCACTCGGCGGAAAGTGAAACAACTTCTGACTGCCATGCTGCATGAACACGAGCGCCGCGGCGATGCGCAGCACACTGAGCACGACATTGGTCCAGCGCGAACGAGATGGATCGAGCAGACTCACGGGCGGCCCTCCTTGATGTCGTCGCCATGAACGATAACAACCCCTGGTACGGTCCTTCCCGAGGATCAAATCACCCCTTGCGACGGCGGGTTCATCCCGCCCCGGAGCGGGGCGACGAATCAGGTAGCATATTGCGCTAGCCCTGACCTCTGGCCTACCGCTCTGTCTTCGCCACGCGCCCGGCGCTCGGCCGTGAATGCCCTCGTGATCTTCGGCGTCTGGACGACGCTCGGACTTCTCTCGTGCGCGCAGGCGTCTGTCTTTCTTGCGCAGATCGGGCAGCACCTCTCGTTGGGTGGCTTTGGTGCGCGGATGCTCGATTGGTACACGTGCGGCGTCTTCACACCCCTCTTCTTCTGGATGGCCGCACGCTTTCCAGTCGACCGCCGGCACTGGCGCACGAACCTCGTCGTGCAGCTCGCCGGCAGCAGCGCGGCCGTGGTGATCAAGTACGCGATCCTCGCTCGGATCTCGCAATACATGCTCTTCGAACGGCCGATGACATTCACGCGCGCGCTCGCGTCGAACTTCATCATCGAGTCGATGATCTTCTGGGCCGTCATCGCGATCATCCACGGCATCCTCTTCTATCGACGCTGGCAGGAGCGCGAGCAGGTCGCGGTGGAGCTCCGAGGCAGGCTGACCGAGGCGCAGCTCGAGGTCCTGAAGGGTCAGCTCCGACCGCACTTTCTTTTCAATACGCTCAACTCGATCTCGACCCTCGTGCACAGCGACCCGGTCTCAGCCGATCGCATGGTCGTACAGCTTGCCGATCTGCTCCGGGCATCGCTGGAGACGTCCGGCAAGCACGAGATTCCTCTCGCCGAGGAGCTGGCGCTCCTGGAGCGCTATCTCGACATCATGCGCGTGCGCCACGAGGACCGGTTGTCGGTCGCGATTCGTGTCACGCCTCGCGCGCGCGGAGCGCTCGTTCCGCACTTCATCCTGCAGCCTCTCGTCGAGAACGCGATCGAGCACGGTATCGCGCGCCGCGCCGGCGCCGGTCGCATCGTGATCGACGCCGCCGATGTCGACGATGTACTGGAACTGCGCGTCGGCGACGACGGGTGCGGCATCGGCCATTCGGTGAATGGCGGCCTCGCGCCTGACGAAGGCATCGGCCTTGGCAACACGCGCCTGCGCTTGCGCCAGCTGTATGGCGACGCGCACTCGTTCGCCATTCGGCGCGGCGAGAACGGTGGAGCGCTCGTCGCGATCTCGATCCCCTTGCGCGCGCACACCGTCGAGACCCATGCCTGAGCTCGAGCGCGCCGCGCCCAACGCGCCGCGCCGAACGCGCATCGTCATCGCCGACGACGAGCCGCTCGCGCGTCAGCGCATTCGCTCGATGCTCGACGATCGCGAGGACGTCGAGATCGTCGGCGAGGCACGCGACGGCGCCGAAGCGGTCGACATCATTCTCCGCGACCGCCCGGACGTCGTCTTCCTCGACGTCAAGATGCCCGAGCTCGATGGATTCGAGACGATTGCCGCGCTCGAGGCGATAGTGGAAGGGGCGGAGAAGCGCGGCACGGCACGCGCGCTTCCCGCGATCATCTTCGTCACCGCCTTCGGTGAGTTCGCGGTGAAGGCATTCGAGGTTCGCGCCCTCGATTACCTGCTCAAGCCGTTCGATCGGGCCCGTCTCGATCGCGCGCTCGAGAATGCGTCGGCGCGACGAGCCGCCCGGCACGCGGACGCGAAGGCATTGCCCCTCGATCCGGAGCTCCGCGACCTGCTCGCGATGCTCCGGTCGGAGGGGCGGCGCGATGAGCGTTTTCTCATCCGGAACGGCCATCGGATGTACTTCGTTCATGCCAACGACGTGGAATGGGCCGACGCGGCGGGAAACTACGTGCGCCTCCACGCCAACGGCCGAGCGCATCTGTATCGCGACACGATGAAGGCGCTCGAGCTGCGTCTCGACTCGCGACGCTTCGTCCGCATCCATCGCTCGGCGATCGTGAACATCGATCGCGTGACACAGATCGAGCCGTACGTGCATGGCGAGTACGTCGTCACGATGCGCGACGGTACGCGCCTGACGTCGAGCCGCGCTCACAGCGCCGGCCTGCGAGCGCTCCTGGAGCGCTGAGGCGGAACGGTCCCGCGAAACGGCGCGATCGTCCCTTCGCCTTTGCTGGGCGCGGGATGCGGGCTGTTATCTGTTGGCGCGCAGTTTCGAACACCCGACACCTGACACCCCGCGCCCGGAGCATTCGGATGACCTCCTCGATTCGCATCGCCGCTTTCTCATTCCTCGCGCTTGCGTCGGCCGCCGTCACGGCGCGCGCGCAGTCGCCGGCCGCGCTGCAGGGAGCGGCTCGCGAGCACGCCGCGACCGCTGCCGACAGCAACGGCATCCGCGAGGCGGCAATGGATTACATCCAGGGTTGGTACGAGGGGAACGCCGAGCGCATGCAGCGCGCGCTCCACCCCGAGCTGGCGAAGCGCATCGTGCGTACGGATCCGAAAACCGGGCGCAGCAGCCTCGGCACGATGGGCGCGCTCACCCTCATCAACAGCACGAAGATGGGTGGTGGCTCGAGCACGCCGGCCAATCATCGGCGTACCGATTTCCGCCTGCTCGACATCTACGAGGGCGCGGCCGTCGCTCGAGTCGACGCCGGCGACTGGGTCGACTACCTGCAGCTCGCGCGATGGAACGGCCGCTGGGTGATCGTGAACGTACTGTGGGAGCTGCGTCCACAATCGCCGTAGCGGGGAGCGGCGTCAGGCGCTCTTCTTCGCGGCCTTACGCGCCTTCTTCTTGATCTTGCCCGGGCGCGTCTTGCCGTACGTGCCGCGATAGATCTTGCCCTTTCGTGAGCGCTTGTCGCCTCTGCCCATCTCGTCGTCTCCAGTATGAGATCCCGCGCGATCACTCCTTCGTCGCGCGCCGCGGCTGGAAGGCTAGCGAGGCGCGCCGGGTTGTCCAGTCGGCGAGCGGCCCGATGCTCTTGCGCAGCAACCATTCCGAGTGGCCGCGCACGATGTAGTCGCGCAGCTCGCCGACAGCCTCGTATCCCAATCGCTCGTAAAGCGCCCGCGCGCGGGAGTTGAACGACGAGACACAGATGAAGACGTTGGGCGTCTCACGAAGGATGCGCTCCTCGGCGAAGGCGATGAGCCGGCTTCCGAGCCCCCGGCCGCGCCAGTCTTCGCGCACCCCGACCGACTGGACGTAGCCGACGAACGCTCCCTGCATCGAGAGGACGACGAATCCGATGACCTCGGCGTCCCGAAGGGCGAGATAGGTCTCCCGCGACGGATCGCGCAGAATCGCGAGTGAGTCGTCGAAGCCGCGCGCCAGCGTGAGCCACGGATCGCTCGCCGCCATGATGCGCGCGCACGCCCGTGCCTCCTCGTCGCTCTCGAGGCGCCTAACGACTAGCGGATCTCTGCCGACTTCGATTCGCGTTTCCACCATCCTCCGCTGTCGAATCGGTCGCGCTCTCGATCGTCGACCCACTCGAGGCAAAGACAACGCCCCCAACGACGGCAACGAGCCAGACCAACGTGCCTAACGCGTGGACGCCGCGCCCGATCCCCTGATCGTGCGCGAGCATCCCGAACCGTCCGAGCAGGAACGCCCAATCGTGCTCGCCCCCGCCGACGAGCGGAAGCTCCTGCGCGCGCGCATCCCGAACATACACGGAGATGTTCCAGAGGTTCTGTCCGATCCACCAGAGCGGGACGGTCGCCGCGTGTCGATCGCGCCGCAAAGCGAAATACACCACGAACGCCGCGGGGACGATGAGCTGAAACAGCGTCCCGCCGGCGAACATGATCACCTCGCCAAAGGGGCCAAACACGAGATGTCCGGTCTCGTGAATCGCCAGATCGATTCCGTCGAGAAAGCTCCCCGCTTCGGGATGCCGCATCAGCGGAATGGCGTAGAGGGCGAGCGCGATCGTGAGCGCGAGCCGCGCGTAGGAGATGCCCTTCCTCGCCTCGACAGTGGTCTCGAGCGTTGGCTCGGTCATGCGACGTGGACTCTCATTGTCACGTCATGGCAACGCGTATTTCACGAACGCTTCTCGCCGCGACGCCCGAACCCGCTCGTTACGCGTCGCTCGATCGCACCGTCTCTGCTATGGCGCACTCACGTTATGCCTTTGTGAATCTCGATGTGAGCCCAGTCACGTCGAAGGGGGTGCGCGTGTCGCGGTATCCGCTTGTGCTCGTGCTGCATCGTGAAGAAAGCAGTCCCTCATGTGGGCCGCGAACGTCTCTCCGACGCTCGCCGCGCCGTCTGGCACGCTCTCCGCATTGGAGGCCTCCGCAGGTCTCACGGGCGCAGGGTGCGCGGCGGGGACGGCGGTTCGGGGGAGGGGAAGATGACAGGCATTACCGTGCAATGCGCTCGCCTGCGCGCACAGTTCAGCAGGCACATCGTCTTGGCTTCGATCATCGTTGGCGCCGCCAGCATGTCGGCGTGCGCATCATCGGGCGTAGGAACGCGCGCCGCCGAATACGACGCGTCGCCCAGCAGCGTGGTCATCGAGAACAACAGTTGGGATCGCGTCACCGTCTACATCTCGCGCGGCGATCAGATGTGGCGGCTCGGTGACGTCGGCGCGCTCGGGAAGACGGAATTCCCGGTTCAGCGGCTCGGCTTCATCGCCGACGGACGAAGCACGTATCTCGTCGCGCATCCGCTCGCCGGAGAGTCGTTCCGGTCCGAGCAGTTCATGTTCCCGAGCGGCGGCGTCGCGGTCTGGACGATCGAAAATCAGTCGGGATTGTCGCACGTCAGCGTCCGCTGATTAGCGGACGCTCATCGAGGCTTTGCGCGCCTGGCCTTCGGTTTGGGCTCGGGGCGCATCGCCTCGCGTCGGACCTGGTCCATGATGCGCGCCAGGTCGGACTCCGCCTGCGTGCGCGCGTCGGCGGTCCAGTTCTCTTCGCTCGCCGCGGCGCGGATCTCGGTGAGCATCTCGTCGATGAGTCGGCGCAGCGCGACGCGCTTGCGCCGATCTTCGGTCGCCGCCGGCGCCCCCGCGCCGGCGTTGGCTGTCGCGGTCGATGCTCCCCGCGGTCTGGACTTATCGGCCATTCACGATCTCCCGGGCTCTGTTCTCGAATCAATTGACATTTCGCTGCCGCAGACAGCCTGTGCTTCCATCGGCTACTCCGCAAGGAGGCGCAGCAGCTCGCTCACCGACCAGGCCTGAAATGGGCATCCACGCGGTGTCCACGGCTCGTCTCCATCCGACAGCTCCGGGACGTGACCGATGCCCCCAAGGTCCAGCTGCCGGGCGAGTCCGCCGAGGAATCGACGCTTTGCGTCCGCGCGCACTGCCTTCGCCGCCCAAGGTCCACCGCCTGCCGCTCGCGCTCGCACCCACGCGTCAACGAACGGCCCCATGAGCCACGGCCAGGACGGTCCATTGTGGTAAGCCCTGTCGCGAATGGCAACAGGGCCGGTGCACGCCGTCGTATAGTCCGGCTCACCGCGCGCCAACGTGCGCAGTCCCATCGGCGTCCAAAGCTGATTCTCGACGACGTCGACCACTCTCCGCGCCCGCTCGCCGGCGAGTAGCGCGATTCGTAAACCGCCAACCGCAAGGATCTGATTTGGCCGGATGCGGTCGTCGCGTCGCCCTGCGACATGGTCGACGTCGACGACGTCGTAGAGGCAGCCGCGCTCTTCGTTCCAGAAACGATCGGCGAAGCTCTCCGACGCCGAGTCGGCGACGTCCCCCCACCGCTCGTTCCATCGCGATCCGATCACCAGCGCATTCACCCACAAAGCTTGAATCTCGACCGGCTTGCCGATCCGTGGGGTAACGGGCGTCCCGTCCACGATCGCATCCATCCAGGTGAGCGCCATGCCCTGTTCACCCGCGGCCAGCAGCGCGTCAGCGTCCATGTGAATGCCGTACCGTGTACCGCGGGCGTACGACTCGAGCACCTCCTGCGAGGCGTCGGAGAGCTGCTTCGGGACGGTTGGCTCGACCCACCGTCCCCGGCGCGCACACGCGTCGAGGAACGCCTGGGCCGCGATCACGAACCAGAGGGAGGCGTCGACCGAGTTGTACCGCGGTTCGATGTTTCCCGCCGGAAACACGTTCGGCATCATCCCGTGCGAGAGCGCTCCGCACCACGAGAGCAGGATCCGTTCGGCTTCGTCGAGGCGCCCTGTCTCGAGACAGAGCCCGCGCAGCGCGATGAACGTGTCGCGTCCCCAGTCGGTGAACCACGGATATCCGGCGATGATCGTATCGCGGTCGCCGCGCCTAACGAGATACTCGTCCGCCGAGTGGTGCAGCCGCGTCCGAAACGCCCCGATGCGCGCGCGCTCGCTGCTCGCCAGCGCGCGGCACTCTTCGAGGATGTCGCCCGCCGACTCGTATCCACCCCACTCCTCGGGGACGGTCGCCATGAGCACGGCGTCCTCGCCGTCGCCGCCACTCAGCGTCCAGCTGAATTCCCCTGGCGACGCGAGATCCTCGGTGTCATCGAGGCCCCGCGCGCGTTCGTCGAGATATAAGAAGTTGCGAAACCAGAGGGGCTCGTGCCGGTAGCTCGCGTTGGCCTGCAACACAATGGGGGGCACGCCATCGTACGGGCGCCAGAGCCAGCGCTCCCGACTGGTCTGATCCGGCGAGAAACGGAAGTCGGGGTTCTGTCGGTGGAGTGCGTGAAAGTCGCGTCCGGAGAGGAGCGGCCGAACGCGCAGCCGCACGGGCGTCGTCGACTCGAACGTCCCGACGAACCGCCATTGCAGAACCATCGCCGCGCGCCCGGTCGTGCGCGGCGCGAAGAGTTGCTGCACGATCGTTCGCCCGTCACCGAGGTCGAAGTGCCAGGTCGGCCATGGCTCGGCCTCGAACCTCGCGAGTCGCGTCGCCCCGTCCGGATGGATGACGTCCGGCGCATAGCGGTGGCTGCTCAGCGCAATCGCGCCCCCCGGCGCATCGACCCAGACCTCGACGTCGTTGAGGAGCGCGAATCGCCGTTCGCCCCGGGGCGCGGCAACGATCAGAAAGGCATGGTAGCGCCGGGTGCGAATTCCGTCGGCGCTCCCCATCGCGTAGCCGCCCAGCCCGTCGGTGACGAGCCACTCACGATCGGACACGATCAATCGACGATGGCTTCCATCTGCTCCGAGGGTCGCGACACGTTCACGCGCGCCGCCGTCTTCTCCAGGCAGCGCGTGACGAGCGCCGTCCATCCGGTTTGATGGCTTGCGCCGAGGCCGCGTCCCGTCTCCGGATGGAAGTGCTCGTAGTAGAGCACCAGATCGCGCCAGGCCGGGCTCCGTGCATAACGATGGTCGCCACCATGACAGGGGCGATCGCCCTGAGCGTCGGGCACGAAGAGGCGCGTGAGCCGCGTCGCCAGTTCATGAGCGACGTCGCCGAGCGTCATCATCCGCCCCGAGCCCGTGGGACACTCGACCATGAGCGAATCGCCGTAAAAATGGTGATAGCGTTCGAGCGCTTCGATGACGAGATAGTTGATGGGAAACCAGATCGGACCGCGCCAGTTCGAGTTGCCGCCGAAGATGTAGGTGTCCGATTCGCCCGGCGTGTACCGCACCACGTATTCGTCGTCGCCCACGCGCAAAGTGAAGGGATGATCGCGGTGCGCCATCGACAACGACCGGATGCCGTACGGTGAGAGAAACTCGTTTTCGTCGAGCATGTAGCGCAGCACGCGCACGAGCCGGTGCCGAGCCGGCATCGCCAGCAGTCGGCGTGAGTGACGCGAGTCTTCGCGCTCGCGCATGTACGAGATGTGCGCCGCGAGGTCGCGCCGGTTGTTGAGAAACCACTGCATGCGCTTCTTGAATCCCGGCAGGCGATCGATCGTGTCCTGATCGATGCACTCGCAAGCGAAGAGTGGCACGAGTCCAACGATCGAGCGAATGCGCAACGGCGTCTTCTGCCCGTCGACGCAGAGTTGGTCGTAGTAAAAGCCGTCCTGCTCGTCCCACAGCCCGGTGCCGCCAAACGAGTTCATCGCGTCGGCGATCGACACGAAGTGCTCGAAGAACGTCGTCGCCATGTCCTCGTACGAGCGATCGATGAGCGCCAGCTCGAGCGTGATCGCGAGCATCGTCGAGCAGTAGAACGCCATCCAGGCCGTGCCGTCGGCCTGCTCCAGGTACTGTCCGTTAGGCAGCGGCTTGTTCCGATCGAAGACGCCGATGTTGTCGAGTCCGAGGAAGCCCCCGCTGAACAGGTGATTGCCGTCCGGATCTTTTCGGTTCACCCACCATGAGAAGTTGATGAGCAACTTGTGAAACACGCGCTCGAGGAAGGCGTGATCGCGGGCGCCCTTCGCGCCGGTCATCTTGTACACGCGCCAGGCGCTCCACGCGTGCACCGGAGGATTGACGTCGGAGAACGCGAATTCGTACGCCGGCAGCTGCCCATTCGGGTGCATGTACCACTCGCGGAGCAACAGGATCAGCTGCTCCTTCGCGAATTGCTGGTCGACTCGAGCAAAGGGGATCATCTGGAACGCGAGATCCCACGCCGCGTACCAGGGATATTCCCATTTGTCCGGCATCGAGATGATGTCGCGATTGTAGATGTGCTGCCAATCCGCGTTGCGTCCCTTCCATCGCTCGGCGGGCGGTCGCGGCGCCGCGGGATCGCCCTCGAGCCACTCGCGTACGACGTAGTTGTAGTACTGCTTCGTCCACAGCAGACCCGCGTACGCCTGACGCGCGATGCGCGCTTCCTCCGGCGTCGAGCCGGTCGTGAGTCTCCGATAGAACTCGTCCCCTTCGCGCTCTCGGAGGCTGAAGGTCGCGTCGAATTCTTCGCCGAAGGAATCCGCGGGTGCTTCGTCGTCCGACGAAAGACGAAGCTCGACGCGCACGCTCTGACCCGCGGCAACGAGCCATTTGTACAGGAAGGCGGCCTTGGTGCCGACGCGTCGCGGATTCACCGCATCGACATCGCGATTCACGACGTAACGGTGGAACGCGTCCTTCACATAGGGTGACGGATTGTCGACGCCCCACAGTCGCCGGCGATTCGTTTCGTTTTCGGTAAACAGCGCCTCGGGCGGCGCGCGATGCAGATCGAAACCGTTACGCGCGGTTTGCAAACGAAAGACGCCCAGCAGCGGATGCTCCGCGACCAGCGTGCGAGAGCCCTCCGCGAAAATGCGCGGCCGTGGATCGTCACTGCGTCCCCACGACCAGTAGTTCCTGAACCACAGCGTCGGCAGAATGGCGAGCGGCGCTTCGGAGGGCCCGCGATTCGTCGCTGTTATGCGAATGAGAATGTCGTTCGGTGATCCTTTCGCGTATTCGGCGACGACGTCGAAGTAGCGATCCTCGTCGAAGACATTCGTGTCCAGGAGCTCGTACTCGGGATCGAGGCGCGTCCGACGCCGATTCTCCGCCACGAGGTCGCGGTACGGATATTCCGACTGTGGATACTTGTACAGCGCCTTCATGTACGAGTGCGTCGGCGTGCTATCGAGGTAGTAGTAGCACTCCTTCACGTCCTCGCTGTGGTTTCCTTCCGGGCCCGTGAGCCCGAACAGGCGCTCCTTGAGAATCGGATCTCGGCCGTTCCAGAGCGCGAGCGCAAAGCAGAGCCTGCACTCGCGGTCGGTGACTCCGAAGAGCCCATCTTCGCCCCACCGATACGTCCGACTGCGCGCCATGTCGTGGGTGAAGCTGTCCCACACTTCGCCGGTCGCCGAATAGTCCTCGCGCACCGTGCCCCATTGCCGCTCGGACAGGTATGGTCCCCAGCGCTTCCAATTCAGTTCGCGAGCGGCGTCTTCCTTGAGACGCAGCGATTCGGCCGTGGGCATGGCTCGTATCCATACTCCATCGGTTCGACTTTGGGTAGGGAGCGTAGGGCGTAGATCGTGAAGCGCGGAGCGTGACCCGTGTAACAGCGCCTCAGGACGATCCGGGGCATGTTCCGGTACACCCTCTACGCACAGCGCTCTCCGCGGTGCGCCAACTCCCATGCTTGCTGAGTTGAGAGTCTTCGAATGGAGAGGCACGGGCCGGACCGAGCAAGTCATTGCCCGTCCGCCGCTCAAGACCGTCCTCGCCGCCGTTCGCGCGCTCGACGGGGTCAGTCACAACGACCTCTATCTCTATCCGAAGGCCGCGAGCGTGCATCCGTACCTGTGCGTCGGGGGCGGGGCCGGATACTACCTCCTCACCGGCGTCCTTCCCGGCGATCGCTTTCCCACCTTGATCGATCCGTCCCGTCCCGAGCTGCCAAAGCACGCATTGCGTGTCGGCGGGCAGGAGGGACTCTACCCGCGCAACTGGATCCACTCGTTGGACGTCGCTCTCCGGGCCGTGGAGGCGTACTGGAACAGCGGCGAGTTCGGCGGCGACGGCCTCACCTGGGCCGAGGCATAGCGAGCGTCGGCCTAACGAGTGACGCCGGCGGCGCTCTCCTGTCCCGACGCGACCCGGATCGATCCGTCCGCGGTCACGAAGTACCGATGATGCGCCGTGACGACGATCTCGGGCACCGAGGGCCGCCGCGCCAGCACGTGAAACACGTCCGAATCCTCCGGCTCGTCGCGCAGTGCGGAACCGCGCCCGCCAGCAGCCGTGCCCACGTGCATCGGGCGCGTCTCGAGCAGTCGTTCGCCATCGGCTGAGAAACGATACCTCACGTCATCGCCAAGCGGCCACACGTTGGCAACGTCCGCCGATGGCATGAGATACACGAACCAATCACCACCGTCACTGGGAATCGCCGCCGCGGAATAGGCGCGCGACGTGGGGCCATGCGCCATCACCGCGTTGTCCATCGCCTTCGCCGCGCGCACGAGAAAGTCAGTGTCCGCTCCAGGTTCGGCGAACGTCTCGAACTCGAAAAGCGAGTCGACGCGCAGTCCATTCACCGCCGCGGGCACGGCGATGTAGCTGACGTAGAACGTGTCGCGTCTGGCGCTCAATCGCCCGAAGGCCACGACCCAGCCGCTATCCGCGTGATAGGCGACGTATCGCTGGACTTTCCACGGATCCGGATTCTTCGCCATCAGCTGAGTGCTCGCTGTCCACGCCGCCCGCTGGTACGCAGCGAGCGCGCGTCCCCGCGCACTGATTTCATCGAGACGCCGCTGCACCGGCGTACCTTGCGCCGCGGCGATTCCCGGCGCGACAACGAACACGAACGTACAGAAGCTGCGTGACAGCATGTTGAAGCCGCGGGGTGCGGGATGTGGGATGCGCGATGTGGGATGTGGGATGCGGGATGCGCACTACTCTCGCTGAGACGATCTTCACCCACTCGGCGCAAATTCGCGCAGCCTCACAACGATCGACAAGTCACTGCCTCAGCGCGCGTGCAACGCGCGCACACAATGTCAGTTCGCTGTCTTCGGCTCGCTGTTTTCGGCTCGCCCTTTATCGGCTCGCTCTCATACCCTACCTACGGCAGCCCTTGATAGGCTACGGCAGCCCTTGATAGGCTATAGTCGCGATCTCGCCTAACGCCTGCCCGGCTACCCTCGTCACCTCCTCGGGGTCGAGCGACACGGAAACGTTGTTCACGTAAAACGCAACCGCGTACCGCTTGCCGCTCGGCGTGATCAGGTATCCCGCCAATCCCTTCGCCGAGATCAGCATGCGCCGATTGAGCGCATCGTAGCCGCCCAGCGTCCCCGTCTTCGCGAAAATATGCCCCGCCGCGGGCGACGACCGCTCGATGTTCCAGAGCGTCCCGTCCCTGCCCAACACGGGCAGCGCCTTGAAGAACGCGTCGAAGCTCCCCTGCTTCGACATGAACTCCAGATAGTGCACCATGAAGCTTGGCGAGAATCGCGCGTCGCCCCCCGCACCGTCCGTCTGCTGCGCGCCGCCGAGGTCGAGACCTGCCTTCACGAGAAAGTCGTGCTCGAGATCGAAGCCCGTTTTAGAGGTGTCGTTCCGTGCCAGAATCGACTTCACAATGAACGGCGTCGTGCTCGCGTGCAGATTCTGGCTCACCTTCAGCGTGACCTTCACGTCTTCGCGGAATGGTGGCGAGATGTGCTCGGCGAGCGTGTTCCCGGCGGTATAGGCGGCGGGTGTTCCTTTGTACTCCTTCTGGGCGGCAGCGGAGGCGAGATTGACGGCGATCCCCTGCGCGCGCAGCGCATCGGCGAACACGACCTCCGCGAACCGGCTCGGCTCGGGCACCGCGTAGCTGAACAAGATCGGCGACTTATCGGCCGGAAACGTACCGGAGATCGTGACGGTGTGCGTACCATCGGGATCCGTGACGTCGGACGACCAGGTGATGCTCGGTCGCGATCCGGCCGCGCCGGTCGTGGACTTGTTCACGAACTTCACATACGGCGTCACCGGCGAGATCTGAACGGTCGTCGGCGCGCCTGCCTGGGGGCCGGCGCCAATCGTCAGGTCCACGAGATTGTCGTTGACTACGATCGGCGAGATCACGACGCCGGTGCCGAGCTCGCGATCGCCCTCGCGGAAGAGCGAGTAATCGACGAGCACGCGGCCGGTGACGCGCTTGATTCCCTTCGCCGCGACTTGTGACGCCAGCTCGCGAATCACCGCCAGAGGATCGCCGGGTACCGCGCGAGTATCGGGGCTCGCGTCGTACGCGTGATCCACGTTCTCGAACGCGAGCTGATCGCCCGGCTGGATGCGCCCCGACAGATTCGGGTCGCCGCTCGCCACGAGCACGAGATCTCCGTCGATCGTGCTTCCGTTCAGCCGGCCGGTGCGATAGACGCGCGTATGGAAGCGGTAGTCGTCGCCGAGGAGCTGTAGCGCCGTCCCCTCCGTGAGCAGCTTCGTCGTCGACGCTGAGACGAACAGCTTCTCCGCGTTGTGTGACCACACCATGCGTCCGTCAGCAAGCGAATAGAGCGCGACTCCGAACATCGCATGCTTGAACTCCGGCCGATCCATGACCACCTGAATGCGCGAGGCGAGCGCGCTGGTTTGGTCAGTGCTCGGCTTGCTTCCCGAGTTCTGTTGACCCGATGCTGGCGCCGACGCGAGCAGGAGGATGCATGCCGCGGCCAATCCAAAGCGCGAAGTGTGACACGTCATGGTGTTGTCGATGATATCGAGCTGTTTTCGTCCCGTCGCCATCTCACGGTATCAGCACGACCTTGCCGGTCGTCTTCCGGCTCGCCAACGCTCGATGCGCGTCCGCTGCCGTAACGAGCGGAAACTGCGCGCCGATGCGAACGTCGAGCGAGCCATCCTTCACCCACCCGAACAACTCGCTCGACCGCTGCACGAGCTCATCGCGCGTCGCGACGTAGTCGTTCAACGTCGGCCGAGTGAGAAACAGCGAGCCCTTGCGGTTGAGTATTTGTGGATCGAACGGCGGTACGGGCCCGCTCGACTGGCCAAAGAGAGCGAGCATGCCGCGCCGCCGCAAGGAATTGAGCGATCCTTCGAACGTCGCCCGACCCACCGAATCGTACACCACGGCCACGCCGGCGTCACCCGTGCTGCGCTTCACATCGGCGACGAAGTCGCGCGCCGTGTAGTTGATCGTCTCGTCGGCGCCCGCTGCTCGTGCCAGCTCGAGCTTCTCCGGCGTCGATGCCGTGGCGACGACGAACGCGCCGCGCTTCTTCGCCATCTGGCAGAGCAGAAGACCGACGCCGCCCGCGGCGGCATGCACGAGACAACTGTCCCCCGGCTTGAGCGGGTACGTGGACGTCGTCAGATAGTGCGCGGTGAGCCCCTGCAGAAAGACCGCCGCGGCCGCCTTCGAGGACACGCCGTCGGGGATCTTCACCGCGCGATCGGCCGGCACGACCGCGCGCGACGCGTACGCGCCGCGCATGCTCTGTGACACCACCCGGTCGCCGACGCGAAACTCGGTGACGCCGCTGCCTAACGAGCGCACGATGCCCGCCGCTTCGCTCCCCGGCGTGAAGGGCCGCTGGACCGTGTACAGGCCTTCTCGCTGATAGATCTCGATGAAGTTGACGCCGATCGCCTCGATGTCGACGACCAGCTCTCCCGCCCCGGGCGCTGGATCCGGCAGCTCCTCGATGCGGAGCACGTCCGGCCCACCCGTCTTGTGTACGCGGATCGAGTTCACTCCGGCTCCCCCCTAGCCCCTGGCTCCCAGCCCCTTCGCTATCGTCTGCAGCTGCATGTTCGACGTCCCCTCGTAGATCGCACCGATTTTCGCGTCGCGATAGAACTTCTCCACCGGATAGTCCTTCGTGTAGCCGTACCCGCCGTGCAGCTCGACGGCGAGCGACGTCACGCGCTCCGCCACTTGCGACGAGATCAGCTTTGCCATCGCGCCTTCCATCGCGATATCGTGGCCCGCGTCCTTGAGACGCGCCGCGTTGTACACCAGGAGCCGCGCCCCCTCGAGCTCCGCCCGCGCCTGCGCCAGCTGGAACTGCACCGCCTGGAACTCGGCGACGGCTTTGCCGAACTGTCGTCGCTCGCGCACGAACTCCAGCGCCGCCGTGAGCGCGCCCTGGGCGACTCCGATCATCTGCGCCCCGATCCCGACGCGGCCGCCATTCAACGTATCGATCGCTATCTTGTACCCCTGACCGACCGGCCCGAGCACGTTCCCGTTAGGCACGGCGACTCCATCGAGGATCAGCTCCGTCGTGCTCGAAGCGCGGATGCCGAGCTTGTCCTCCTTCTTGCCGACGGCGAAGCCCGGGAACTCCCGTTCGACGACGAACGCCGTGATCCCCTTGTAGCCGGCCGCGGGATTCGCGTTTGCGAACACCACGTAAATCTCCGCCTCGGCGCCGTTGGTGATCCACAGCTTGCGCCCCGTGAGCACCCACCCGTCGCCGCGCTGCTCGGCGCGCGTCTGCATGCCGAAGGCATCGGATCCCGACGCTGGTTCCGACAGCGCATAGGCGCCAACCTTCTCGCCGGTCAGCTGCGGCAGATACGTCGTCTTGAGGGAATCGCTCCCATACGCGCGAATCGGATAGTTCACGAGCGTGTTCTGCACGTCCATCAGAATCGCGGCGGCGGGATCGACCTTGCTGATCTCCTCGACCGCGAGCGCGACCATCATCAGGGAGCCGTCGGAGCCACCGAGCGCTTCGGGAACCTCGACGCCCATCAGGCCCATCTCGAAGAACTTCGCAATCAGTGTGCGATCGATCTTGCCTTCGCGCTCCATCTCGCGCACGCGCGGACGCACTTCTTCCTCCGCGAACCCGGCGACAGCGTCTCGGAACATCGCCTCCTCGTCGGAGAGAGTCGTCAGTGGCGGGCGTGCGGAAGTGTCGATTGCCATGGGAATCGCTGGTGTCTCGCGAAGCGGCGCTACCTCGCGACTGCTGTACACTACCTGGGAGCCAAACGAGGGGCGAGGGGAGGGGAGGGGGAGCAGGAGTGGGGCCCTTTCTTGTCTTCGTCGGCCCGGTCGTTCTGCCCGTTATCGCAACGTGCGTGATTCGCTCGCAAATCGCGGCTCACGAGTCTCGAAGTCGCGGGGGCATGACTACTCGATAAACCGCTTCGCGTCAAGTCGTTAGGCAATTCGAGGCAGGCGCCGGTTACTCTGCCCGCGCGCGGTCTCTATATTGCCTTGAGTCCGCTTGCGGTGCATCAGCGCCGCGCCCTCCTCATCGCGACGAGGCCCCCCGTCACCCCCGTCCTCCATCCCGACGGGTCCAGCGTGGGACACGCCCCGGCGCCGATCGCGGTACACAATGAGATGGTCTGCCCTCGGCACGCTCGTGCTGCTTCTCGCGGCTACGAGCGCGTCGGCACAAATGCCGCTCGTCACGCGAACGCCTCCTCACGTCGAGGCGATCACGAAAGACGCGTGGCTTTGCCGCCAAGTCGCGACAAACCTCGGCGAGAGCACGCTGCTCGCCTCGGCCATCCTGTCGCGCGTCGATAGCGCCACGTACCGTGAGTCGCCCCACAGAATTCAGATTCGACCCGCGGAACACCGCATCGGCGAAGCGATTGCCGCGTTCGCGATCGATGGGAGCGGTGGTGTCATTTACGTCAGCGACTCGATCGACGGCAGCACGCTCCTGCACGAAGCCACGCACAGCCAGATGCTCCGCCTAACGCCGGACGCCGCGCGGCGCGAGATGAAGCGAATGCTCGCCGCCGACAGCGCCGGCCAGATCGACCCCGACATCGTCGATCTCGCGCGGCGTTCCTTCACGCTGAGCTTCACCGCCAGCGCCGATCCGGCGCTCTGGGGCTTGGTGCCCATGGTGTTGACGTCCGCGGCCTTCAGCGACCGTTCGACGGCGGGCACCTTCGCGCGCCTCGTGCGCGCCACCGACAGCGCCGCCGTTCGCCTCGAGGGCAACGTCAACAAGGGATGGGGCAGGGCGACGATCGCCGACGCGTACGACGAGGCGGCGAACAGCCACTGGCGCTACGCGGGTGTCGCGCGTCCGGAGTCCTGGACCTGGAGAGACGAACGGACCTACCGTCTCATCGGTGAAGCGGTTGCGTACGAGCGCGCAAGCCGCTGCGCCGTCGCCTACTGAGCCCGAGCGGCCACTCCCTCGACGCCGACGCTGGATCGCGCGTTCTCCCGCGCGCAACACGCATCACCGCACCGGCCGACCTGAGCCTCGGGATTCCAACAGTGCGAGCAGTCGGCGCCGCCGACGATCTCCACGCCCGCACGTTCGGCAACCACCTCGGCGAGCTTCGTGTGGACGCCGAACGCCGCCGTGACGCTGACGCGCAATCCCGCATGCCGGCGCGCCGCCTCGGCGACGATGCGCGGGATGTCCCGCGTCGAGTGCTTTCCGGGTGAGAGCATGTATGGGAAGACGACGACGTCCGTCGCTCCCGCTTCGACGCACGCGTCCACACCCTGCGGAATCAGTGGCTCGGCGAGCTCCATGTGTGCGGCCCGGACGATCACCTGTGGTCCGACCATAGACTGCAGCAGGTTGGCCACGCAGTCGAGCATGTGATTCGCCTCGGGCTTTACCGACCCGTGGTCGATGAGGAGGATTGCGCGCATGCAGCGAATATTGCCTGTGTACCGCCGCCGCTCAACAGCGAAGCCAGCGGACTCCGCAGTTTATGCGGTCACCGCCGTTCACGCGGTCACCGCCGTTTACGCGGTACCCGCCGTTCACGCGGTCTCCGCCGTTTACGCGGTACCCGCCGTTCACGCGGCACCCGCCGTTCACGCGGTCTCCGCCGTTCACGCGGTACCCGCCGTTCACGCGGTCTCCGCCGTTCACGCGGTACCCGCCGTTCAAAGCGCGCCGTTCAAACGATCCGCACGCTCTCCTGCCGCTTCACTGCATCGTTAGGCGCGGTGAGCCCCTCGAACACCTGCAGCGCCAACTCGACCTTCCCGAACGGTGCCGACACCTGCGCACCCTGCACCAGCGATCGTACTCGCGACAGCATCTCGCGGGCGATCGCGATCCCTTCGGCCGTCGCATGCTCCTTCGACTTCTCGCTCGCGCGACGCATTCGCGCGATGACGTCCTCGGGCACGGACACCCCCGGCACCTCGTTCGCAAGAAACTCCGCGTTGCGGAGTGAGACCAGCGGCCAGATTCCCGCGATCACCGGAATTCGTACGTGCGACACCGCGCCGAGGAACTTCTCGAGCTGCGAGACGTCGAACACCGGCTGTGTAATCGCGTACTCGGCGCCCGCATCGACTTTCCACTCGAACCGCCGAACCTCGTGCGCCGCGTCGATCGCCGCCGGATTCACGCCGACGCCGATCGCGAATCGCGTCGGTTGACCGATGGCGTTGCCGCCGGGGTCGAGACCACGATTGAGGTTGCGGACGAGGTTCGTGAGACCGATCGAGTCGATGTCGAAGACGGCCGTCGCATCGGGGTACGGTCCCATCTTCGGCGGATCGCCGGTGATGATCAGGAGATTGCGAAGCCCGATCGCCGCAGCGCCTAACAAGTCGCTCAGCATGCCGAGGAGATTGCGATCCCGGCAGGCGTAGTGCGTCACCGTCTCGATGCCGACTTGCTGCTCGATGAGGACGCTCGTCAGGAGCGCACCCATCCGGCTTTGCGCGCGGGGCCCGTCGGGGACGTTCACCGCGTCCACGCCCGCGTCTTTCAGCTTGCGCACGTCGGCGATCATGCGTGTCGCGTCCACCCCGCGCGGCGGCACGATCTCGACCGACGTCACGAACTCGCGGGCGGCGATGCGCGACGCGAAGCGGGAGCGCTCGGCGAATGGCGTGGGGCCTGGCGCGTTAGGCGCGGCGCGTGGCGTCTCGACCGTGTGCGGCGCCGCCTGCGCGCCCGGCGTAGCGCGCCACGCTTCATTCGCTGCGCCGAGCCTCGGGTTCAACGGCCGAATCCCCTCGCAGATCGCCTTGATGTGCTCGGGCGTCGTTCCGCAGCAGCCGCCGAGGACCTTGGCTCCGGCATGGATGAGATGCCGCGCGTACGTCGCCATGTACTCGGGGCTCGCCATGTACATGCTGCGGCCCCCGACCTCGCGTGGCATTCCGGCGTTCGGCTGCGCGCTGAGCTTTCGTCGCGTCACCGCCGCCATCCGCTCGATGCACTCGAGGATGATCTGCGGCCCCACGGAGCAGTTCAGGCCGATCACGTCCACACCCCATTCGTCGAGCGTGCGGGCGACGTCTTCGGCGGTCGCTCCGTAGGAGGTTCGGTGGTCGCCACCGATCGTCATCTGCGCGACGATCGGCGTCGCGGCGTCGACCTCTCTCGCCGCGCGGATCGCTTCCTTGATCTCGTGCAGATCGCTGAACGTCTCGAGAATGAAGACGTCGGCGCCCCCTTCCTTGAGCGCGGCGAGCTGCTCGCGGAACACGGCGCGCGCTTCCTCTTCGCTCGTTGGTCCGTATGGCTCGAGGCGCACACCGAGGGGCCCTACGGCGCCCGCGACCAGCACGGGATGGCTCGATGCGTCGGCTACCTCACGCGCGATCGTCGCCGCGGCGCGATTGAGCGCCGCCGCCTGGGCCTCCAGTCCATGCTGCGCGAGCTTTATTCGATTTGCACCGAAGCTGTTCGTCTCGAGGATCTCGGAGCCTGCTTTGACGTAGAGGCGATGAATATCGCGAACGAGGTCTGGTGAACGAACACTCAACTCATCGTAACATTGGTTGATGAACACGCCCTTCTGGTACAGCATCGTGCCCATCGCGCCGTCGAACAGCACGATGCGGTCGGGGTCGACCAGACGGGCGAGCAGCGCGCTCTTGCTCATCGACTCGACGCCGCGGAGAGCGGCCCGCGCTCCGGTGATGCGTCCCCGGGGGCGCCGCGCACGGCGTAGTACTTCGCTTCGGGATGATGCACGATGATCGCCGCCGTGCTCTGCTCGGGCACGAGCTGAAATGCGCTCGTCAGCTCCATGCCGATCTCGCGCGCGACCGGCAGCAGCTCGAACACCGTCGCGTGATCCTCGAGATCGGGGCAGGCGCCATACCCCCACGAATACCGCTTCCCGCGGCCGCCGGGGATCCCGAGCTCGCGCCTCAGCCGCCGATGCAGCCACTCGGCGAGGGCTTCGGCGGTCTCGACGGCGAGCCCATGAACGTAGAAGGCCTCGGTGTATTCGCCCGCTGTTTGTAACTCTTGAAACTTCTGCGCCGCGCGATCACCGACGGTCACGACCTGCAGGCCGACGACGTCGACGTCCGATGACTCCACCGGGCGGAAGTAGTCGGCGATACACAATCGCTCCCGCCCTTCCTGTCGGGGGAAGTGGAAGCGCGCGATTTCCCGCGTCGTGCCGTCGCGCGAATACGCGTCGGGATCGTACACGACCACGTCGTTCCCCTTCGACTGCACGGGGAAGAACCCGTAGACGACCTTCGGCTGGAGCCAGCCCTGCTCTTTCGCTTCGCGCGTCAGGCGCGCGAGCACGGGCTCGAACTCGTTCTTCACCGTCGAGTCGTACTGCGGTCCCGAGCCGCGCGCGCCCCACTGGAGGCGGTACAACTCATCCAGATCGAGGAGCTCGAATACCTCGTCGAGAGGGATGTCGCCGTCACGCAGTGTCCGCGTCCCGAAGAACGGCGGCGCCGGCACCGGATGGTTCTGCGAGACGTTGCTCCGCGCACCGCCCTGGTCGCCGACGGCGACGTCCTTACCCACGGTCGTTCGCAGGAAGATGTCGTTGCGCGCATCCTCGAGCAGCTTCGCGACGAACGCTTCGCGTCGCGACACGTCGTCGTTCTGCAGCACGTCCATCGTCTCGAGCCCTTCGAACGCGTCCTTGCAATAGAAGACGCCCGACCCGTACGCGCGTTCGCCATCGACGAACAGTGCGCGACGGCCGAACCGCCGATTGATCGCGGCCCCGCCGATCAGCACCGGAATCTCGAGTCCGCGCTTGTCCAGTTCCTGAACGCACAGCGGCATCTGCTTCGACGTCGACACGAGGAGGGCCGAGAGCCCGATCGCGTCCGCGTCGACCTCCAGCGCTTTTTCGATAATCGTATTCACCGGCACCTGCTTGCCGAGGTCGTACACCGTGTAGCCGTTGTTCGAGAGGATCGTGTTCACGAGTGACTTGCCGATGTCGTGAACGTCACCGTACACGGTCGCGAGAACGACCCTGCCCTTGGTGTAGCCCTCCGCCTTCTCCAGGAACTGTTCCAGGTGCCTAACGGCGCGCTTCATCACCTCGGCGCTCTGGAGCACGAAGGGGAGAATGAGCTCGCCGGCGCCGAACTTGTCGCCGACCTCTTTCATGGCCGGCAGCAGCACCTCGTTGAGCACGCGCACCGGCGCGGCCCGCACGCCGGCGGCGTCGAGCGCGTCCTCGATGCCGTCCTTCTTGCGATGCACGACCATGTAATGGACGCGCTGATCCGGCGACATCTCGGCCGTGGGATCTTCAGCCGCCGCGGTTGAACCCTGCCCCGATCCCCGAGCCCCGAGCCCCTCGATCACCCGCTGCAGCGCGTCCGGCCGCCTGTTGAAGATCAGATCGTCGGCGAGCGTTCGCTCCTCGACGTCGAGCTCGGCGTAGGGTTTCACGTGGGCCGGGTTCACGATCGCCATGTCCAGCCCCGCTTCGACGCAGTGGTGCAGGAAAACGGAGTTGACGACCGCGCGCGCC
Organism: Gemmatimonadaceae bacterium; assembly: GCA_036557635.1. Classification (GTDB taxonomy): domain Bacteria; phylum Gemmatimonadota; class Gemmatimonadetes; order Gemmatimonadales; family Gemmatimonadaceae; genus AG2. The sequence continues at coordinate 20,281 of DATBHD010000065.1, read as the reverse complement.
TCGGGTGCGAGGCCGAAGCTGACGTTGGACACGCCTAACGACGTGAACACTCCCGGCAGCTCCCGCTTGATCAACCGAATTCCTTCGATCGTCTCGACCGCCGACGCGGCCATCTCCGGATCACCCGTCGCGAGCGTGAAGGTGAGATCGTCGTAGATCAGATCCTCTGCCTGCATGCCGTACTCGCCGACGACGATGTCGAGGATTCTCCGGGCGACCTCGAGCTTCCGTTCGCGCGTCTTCGCCATCCCGACCTCGTCGATCGTGAGCGCGACGAGCGCCGCGCCGTGCTTCTTCGCCAGCGGCACCACCGTGTCGATCCGCTTGCGACCATTCTCCATGTTGATGGAGTTGATGATCGCGCGCCCCGGAATGTGCTCGAGCGCGGCCTCGATCACGTTCGCCTCGGTCGAGTCGACCATGATCGGCGTCTCCACGCTCATCGACAGGAGCTTCACGACCTTCGCCATCTGCTCGGCTTCGTCAGCACGCTCGGTGAGCGCGACGCAGACGTCGAGCACGTGCGCGCCCGAGTCCACCTGCTCGCGCGCGACGTCGACGATCCCCTCGTAGTCGTCGGCGAGGAGCAGCCGCTTCACCTTGCGCGAGCCCTGGGAGTTCACCCGCTCGCCAATCAGCAGCGGCGGCGGATCCTGGTGGAGATCGGTCGCGCGCATCGCGGAGCTGACCCGCGCTGCGTGGTGGGGAGCGCCGAGCGCGAAGCGCGGAGCGTTGCCGCTTTCACCCTCTACGCTCTGCCCTCTACCCTCTGCGCCACGCACCCGCTCCACGATCGCCTGCAAATGCTCCGGCCTCGTTCCGCAGCATCCGCCGATGACCCGCACCCCGAACTTCTCGACGAACTCACCCAGCATCTCCGCCATCGGGACCGGCTCGAGCGGGTACACCGCGTCGCCCGTGCCCGTGTTGAGCGGCAGCCCCGCGTTGGGAATACACGATATCGGTCGAGACGCGTTACTCGTTAGGTACCGAATCGGCTCGCGCATGTGCTCCGGGCCTGTCGAGCAGTTCAGCCCGATCACATCGATGGGCAGCGCTTCGAGCGTCGTGAGCGCGCTGGCGATGTCCGTCCCCAGAAGCATGCGACCGCTCGTGTCGAGCGTTACCTGCGCTTGCACGGGAACACGGCGCCCGATCTCCACGAACAACCGCTCGAACCCCGCGAGCGCGGCCTTCACCTCGAGAATGTCCTGCGCCGTCTCGACGAGCAGCACGTCCACGCCGCCCTCGACGAGATACTTCGCCTGCGCGTAGTAGTTCTCCGCGAGCTGCGCGAACGTGATGTTCGAGAGCACCGGATCGCTGCTCGACGGCAGCATGCCCGTCGGGCCAATCGAGCCGGCGACGAATCGCGGACGTTCGGGCGTCGCGAATTTGTCGCACGCCGCGCGCGCGATCCGCGCCGCGGCGACGTTCAGCGACTGCGTCTTCTCTTCGATCCCCCATTCACGCAGCCGGTGCGGAGTCGACTGAAAGGTGCAGGTCTCGACGACATCGCAGCCAACGGCGAGAAAGGACTCGTGGATGCCCTGAATGAGATCGGGGCGGGTGAGCACCAGATGATCGTTGCACCCTTCGAGGGATTTTCCGCCAAAATCCTCCGGCGTCGGATGGCGCAACTGGATGTTCGTCCCCATCGCGCCATCGAAGACGAGCACTCGTTCTTGAATCGCTCGGAGATATGGGTGCAGCGTCGCGTCAGACATGATGAGCAAAAAGAAAAGGCCCAAACGCTGTGCGCCGGGCAGGCGCTTTAGCGAATGTTTAACGTGGCCGCAAGTTGCCGTTAAATCGCCACGGATTCGATTGTCCTGCTCTTTCAATATGGTATACGGCGGCCCTCGGCCGGGCAATGGCCGCACCGCCGTCGGCACTAGGGCACGGTGTGCTCGGGTGGAGTGTCGCGTCGCCGCCCCGTTGTGCGAACCCGTTCCGCAACGTGCTGCACGAGTGCCACCAGCCGCAGTCGCTCCAGCGGGAGCGTGATGTTGGCGAGCACCGCCCGCTGCAGTGTCGGCGAGAGCACCGGAGCGTCTGCCTTTCCGCTCACGTTGTACAGTACGAGCGCGCCGCCCGGCGCGAGCGGGATTCCGAGTGCGTCAGCGTAGGACGTGGCCGCCAGACTCGATTCGACAATGGCGATGAGCGGCGCCCGCGCCGCCGCCAAGTCTCGCGCGTCACGCAACTCGTGCGTGGCGACGGTTGCATAACCGAGCGCGCCGAGCGACTGCGATAGCCCTTCGAGCAGCGCGCCGTCGGTTCCTACGAGCAGCAGACAAATGGGCTCGACATTCATCGGCGACGAGTCTATCGCCTCGCATCCTTCGTGACTAGTCGTCGCACACTTTCCACTCCGACGCCGACGACCTCGACCACTTTGCCGCGGGCATGCGCGCCGGCCACGATGCGCACCGCGTTTCGCGACACGGCAAGTCGATCCGCGAGTAAATCGATCAGCGCGGCGTTGGCGGCACCATCGACCGGCGGTGCCGTGAGTCGGACCTTGAGCGCCTCGCCATGCAACCCGGCGATTTCACTTCGCGATGCGCGGGGTTGCACGCGAACGGTGAACCGAACCACGCCGGCCTCTTCATCGACGCGCAACTCCGTCACGGGACGAAGCTCAGACGCCCAACAGCCCGCGAAGGACGCGAAGAACAATCGGCTCCAGAAGCCACGCCAGGAGCAGGTAAGCCACGATCGGCGAGATGTCCACGGCGCCGAGCGTCGGAATGAGCCGTCGGAGTGGATTGAGAATCCAGTTCGTGAGCGGATACGTCCACCGAACCCAACGCGAATACGGCGAGATCGGTAGCCATGATGAGAGCACTCGGACGATCAGCGCGAGCTCGACGAGCCGGAACGCCCAGCTCACGAAGATGATGGGCAGCGTCCGCGGATCGCTTACGCCGAAAGACAATTGTGCCAACAATCCGCGGACGATGTCGAGCAGAAATAGCAGAACGATTCCGCCCGCCACCACCGCGACGAGGGACCACCACGGCGCCGACGCGGGCTGCCCTCCCGCGCGCAGCACGACTCGCTCGACGGGCACCATCAGTGGATCCACGCTGCGCCGAAAGAAGCGCGCAACGCCGCTGAAGGGACTGATTCGCCGCGTGCGCACGAGCCAGTCCACAAGCGCGATGACACCCATGACCACGGCCGCGACGAAAAGCGCCAGTCGGAGACCGTGGACGATCAGGTTGAAATCGGTCGAAAGAGCGCTCATTTGCGCGAAGTATAGGCGGTCGATCGCGGCCTTGCTTCCACAATCAGTGTTGCAACAGTGCCGCATCCAGAGGGCTCGCGGCGGACGCCCCCGCGCCAACTCCAACTCCTGAAAGCCCATAGCGATGAAACCCTGGCTGGTTCCTCATTTGCGTAGGTCGCGGCGCGTGTGTGGTGTCGGCTGAGGGTCGGTGCGACCTGGCGGCGCCTAACGCGCGTCCCCTGGACAGAGCACCATGAGCGCCATCTGCGGGATCTACCACCTCGATGGACAGCCGGCAGCGCGCGAAACGATCGCGGCGATGTCGGCTGCCCTGGCGCATCGAGGCCCCGATCGCGAGGGGCTGTGGTCCCGCGGTGAGCTGGCGCTCGGTCACCGTCTTCTCATAACGACGCCGGAATCCGCGGCGGAGGCGCAGCCGCTCGTCCGCTCCCAGCCGGACCTCGCTCTGGTCGCCGACGCCCGGATCGACAATCGCGACGACCTGCTCTCCGTGCTCCGCGTCCAGGGCGGACGCGGCGCGACGGACAGCGACATCATTCTCGCCGCGTACGAGCGGTGGGGCCAGCGATGCGTCGATCACCTCGTCGGCGACTTCGCGTTCGTTCTCTGGGACGCCCGTGCGGGATCGCTCTTCTGCGCGCGCGATCCGATGGGGGTCAAGCCTCTTTACTACTTCCGAAACGACCGGCTGTTCGCGTTCGCCAGCGAGCCGAAGTCCCTGTTCACGCTCTCGCCGGTGACGCCGGCGGTCGATCCCGACGAAGTCGCTCTCTTCATGGGATGGAGGCACGAAGGGCGAACCCGCACGCTCTATCGCGACGTCATGCGCCTTCCCGCCGCCCACACGATGGTCGTTTCGCGGGATCGCGCGCTCGTTCACAGGTATTGGGACCCGGAATCCGCTCCGGGCGTGCACTACCGCACGGACGACGATTACGCGGATGCTTTCCGCGACATCTTCGGCAAGGCCGTCGAGGCCAGATCGCGCAGCGCGCTGCCCGTCGGCGCGACGCTCAGCGGCGGACTGGACTCCTCGTCCGTCGTGTGCATGGCGCGCCGGCTGCGCAAGCCGCTGCACACCTTCTCCGTCATCTTCCCGAATCTCGACGACCGGGAGCTTCGCCTCATCGACGAGCGCTCCTTCGTCGACGCGGTCGTGCGCGGCGGGGGCGTCCGTCCCCACCTCGTGCGCGGCGACGAGATCACGCCGCTGCGCGACGTCCGGAAGATCGTCTGGCATCTCGACGAGCCGTATTTCGCGCCCAACCTGTACCTCCACTGGGCCATGTACGGGGCGGCGCGGAACGCCGGCGTCCGCGTCCTTCTCGACGGCTTCGACGGCGACTCGGCGGTCAGCCACGGGTTCGGTCGCCTAACGGGGCTGGCTCGCGCGAAACGATGGGACACCCTCGAGGCGGAGCTCCTCGCCTTCGGTGCCCACCACCGCGGAAAGGCCTCGGCCCTCGCTCTCCAGCACTACGTTCTGCCGCACCTGGACGAGCTTGTCCGGCGAGGGCATTTGTTGTCGTGGCTGAACGCGGCCCGGAACGTCGGCCGCCGCTTCGGGCTGTCGCGCTCCGGCCTGGCGCTGACGCGGGGAATTCGGCCGCTTCTGCCCTTCTCGTTAGGCAGGTCCGCCGCCGCCGACCGGGACGAGGTCGAGGCGACCCTGCAGCCATCGCTCGCCGCGAGTCTGCGCCGCCGGGTTCGCGCGCTCCAGCGTACCGGCGGCCGGCCCGCTCTCCCGACCGAGCGAGAGGCTCACGTCGAGGGACTGTCACAGCCCCTCTATCAATTGACTCTGGAGACCGCCGACAAAGCGGCGGCCGCGTTCGGAATCGAGCCGCGCTACCCCTTCTTCGACCGCCGCCTCATCGAGCTCTGTGTGGGACTCCCGGACGACCAGAAATTCGGCGGCGGATGGCCGCGGCTCCTTCTCCGCCGGGCGCTCGACGGCATCCTGCCGCCGGAGATCCAGTGGCGGAGCACGAAGTCGAGTCTCGCTCCGAACTTTCACCGGCAATTCCGCATCGCCGACGTGATGCTCTACGACACCGTCGACGAGACCGCGCTCGCACCGTACTTACGCATCGATCGGCTGCGTGCCTTACGAGGCCGGCTCGCATCCGATGAATCGAGCGCGAAAGACCTGACGCTCTTTCGCTCGATCGCATTAGCAACATGGTTGAAGCAGCTCGAGGAACGCAGTCACCGAGCGTGCTCCGAGGCCGGAGCACTTTCGACGGAAGCCGCATGACGACGCGCTGCCGGCTCGGGGACCAACAGTGCGCGTGGCGCTGGGCGAGGACGACGCGGCCATCGGCTCGCGTTGCCGTCCACGTGTCGCGTGTAGCCACCGCACGCGTTGCGGTCAAATCCCACCCCTGACGGAGGATGTCAATGGCAGCGGCAGGAAAACGAAAATGGACCGCACCAGAGGTCCGTCGATTCGGCACGTTCGAGGCAGCGACCCAGGGCTGCGACAAGACCCTGGGCACGTCTGACGGGTTCACCTTCGCCGGGCAGGCAATCGTCTGCGCGGCGTCGTAAGCAACCTCGAACAAGCAGCAACGCTCTCACCGTTGCAGCGCGAAATGCGCTGTGACGGTGAGCAGCGGCTTCCCCAAGCAATGAAACAGAGCAGCCCGACAGCCGCCACCTCCTGGATGCCGCGGCTCCGGACGATCGCTCGACTGACGTCCGGCGAATGGGCCGCGCTTCTGACGGCCGCGCCGCTCGTCGCGGCAACGCGAATCGGGCTCTGGCTGCTCCCCGGCCGCGTCACCATTCGGCTCGTCGAGCGGCTCGGACGTCCATCGCGCGTCGCCCCATCCCCGCGCAGTCCCAGAGCGGCGACGATCGTTTGGGCGGTCGAAGCCGTGGGCCGCCGAATTCCGCGCGCCACCTGCCTCACTCAGGCGATCGCCGGGAAGCTGATGCTCGACGCCGCGGGAGAGCAGGCGGAGCTCTGCCTCGGCGTGGCCCGTGCTGAGGACGGAGCTCTCCGCGCCCACGCCTGGCTCGAGCGGGACGGCCGCGCGCTTCTGGGCGGAGCGGGCGTCCAATCACTCGTACGACTTCCGGCGCTTCCGCAAAGCGCGAACGTGAACGCGCCACTGACACGTTGATCTCACCGAGTCGTGACGACAGCAGCCCCGCTTCCGCCAATCGACGTCTCGGCAGCCCGCGAGTCCAAGGGGACCCGCGACTACTCCGTCTTCGGCGGCGTCCTCCGCTCCGACGTCGAGTTTCCCGAGCTGACGATCGCTTCTACCGGCGGGACACCCGACTGGTCGTTCGTCGTCGCGCACGATCCTCCGCCCGCCGCGGATGGCGCGATTCTCGGAAGCCGGCAGATCGGCGCCGAGCGATATGAGCTCTCGCAACTCTCGGGCGGGCTGCGATTGACGTACTCGCACGCGGGGGCGTTCGACATCCTTCGCGGCGGATCCCGCATCGTGTGGTACCATCAGGCCGACGCGCTGCCGGAGTTGGTGCGAAGCATCGCCATCGGTCCGGCAATCTCGCTCGCGCTGGAGCTCGCGGGCTTTCTGTGTCTGCACGGAAGCGCCGTCGCGATCGGCGACTCGGGCGTGGCGTTCGTGGGACCGAAGCACTTCGGCAAATCGACGCTGGCGACGGCACTGACTGCCGCCGGCGCGCGGCTCATCGGCGACGACCTGCTCGTCGTCAGCGGCGGCCCGCCGGCGACGGTTCGCCCCGGCGTGGCGAGCGTGCGCCTGTGGTCCGACATGACGGAGCTCTTGCCGTTAGGCACGATTTGCGAAACGCTCATCCCGGGCGTGAAGACGACGGCCACCGGTTTCGCCAAGGACGCGCGGGCGGCCGGTCCCGCCCCGCTGCGCGCCATCTACGTGCTCTCGCCGGTGCGTCCCGACGCCGGCGTCCCGACCGTGCGCCGCGATCGGTTGGCGCCGAGCGACGCGACGGTCGCGCTCGCGCACCAGACCAAGCTGCCGCCCTCGCTCGTCGGCCTTCGCGGGGCCGGATCGCAGCTCGTCGCTGCCGCGGTGGTGGCGGCAACGGTGCCGGTATGGAGGCTCCATCCGGTGCGAGACGTTGCGCGGTTGGAGTCTCTCGTGCGTCAGATCATCGAGTGGACCGGAGAAGAACGCGAGGCATAGTTATCGTTCTGGGGCCCATACCCTAACGACTGATCGTTCTTTCCTGAGTTGTAAACTCCGTGAGGAACGATGCGCGCCGGCGCTTAAGGTGCGCTCTCACGTCAGCTTGTTGCGGCAGCGCATCGAAAGCCCCTGATTTCGTCTCCTCGGAAGCGGCAGCGGTCGCGCATCGCCGATCACAACTCTTTTGGCCCGAGCCTGTTGTAATCGTTATGCACCGGGCCGGCAGGTGGCACGACGGTTGCGCGCGCGGGCCTTCCGAAGATTCTCGGCGTCAACGCTGTCACCACCCCCGGAGCGCTCCTGATGCCTTCGCCGCTCGTGGTCCTCGAGTTCAACGAGATCAGTCCCACGCTCCTCGCGCGATTCATGGGAGACCGCGAGCTGCCGAACTTCCGGCGCCTGTATGCCGAATCGGAAGTGTATGTCACGGATGCGGAGGAGGCGCCGCCGAACCTGGAGCCCTGGATCCAATGGATCACCGTGCACAGCGGCCTCACCTACAACGAACACGGGATCTTCCACCTCGGTGACGGACACAAGCTGGATCGGCCGTGCATCTGGGATCTGCTCTCCGAAGCCGGGAAGTCGGTATGGGTCTGCGGGAGCATGAATCTCACCTACAATAAGCCGATCAGGGGCGCGGTTCTTCCCGATCCCTGGGCGACCGGCGTCGGGCCGTATCCCGAGGGCTTCGAGCCGTATTACGTGTTCGTTCAACGCAACGTGCAGGAGTACACGAACGACCGCGTGCCGCTGACGCGCGCCGACTATGTCGCGTTCCTGAAGTTCATGCTGGAGCGCGGCCTCTCGCTCGGCACCGTCGGCGCTATCGGGGCGCAGCTTCTCCGCGAAGTCGGCGGACGCCAGCGCTGGAGACGGGCAACGATTCTCGACAAGCTACAGTGGGATGTCTTCGCCGATCACTACAAGAAGCATCGGCCCGATTTCTCGACCTTCTTCCTCAACAGCACCGCGCACTTCCAGCACATGCACTGGCGCAACATGGATCCCGCGCCATTCAAGGTGAAGCCGACGGACGAAGAGCAGGCGGAGTTCGAGACCGCGATCCTCTACGGCTACCGCGAGATGGATCGCATCATCGGCAAGTGTCTCTCTTTCGTCGGCTCGGACGCCACCGTCATCCTCGCGTCCGGCCTCAGCCAGCAGCCCTGTCTTCTGTACGAGGACATCGGCGGCAAGACCTTCTATCGCGCCCGGGAGCTCGACCACATGCTCGGCTTCCTCGGCGTCACGGGCGAGCACAGCTCCTTCCCGGTCATGTCGGAGGAGTTCCACGTGCGATTCGACCGCGAGGAGGATGCGGAGGCGGCCCAGCGGCGTCTCGCGGACGTGCTCGTAGATGGCAAGCCGGCGATGAAGGCGGTGCGCGACGGCACGAACTTGTTTAGTGGATGTGGAATCCATGAGCACCTGGACAAGGACGCCGAGCTCACGGTGAAGGGGACCTCCATTCAGGCGCCCTTCTTCCGCTACTTCTACAAGCCCGAAGGCACGAAGAGCGGCATGCACCATCCCGACGGGGTCTTCTGGGTCCGAAGGCCCGACCGGCGCCACCGCGTCGTGGATGGCAAGGTCTCACTGCGGAACATCGCGCCGACCCTGCTCGACCTCTGCGGTCTCGATGCGCCCGAATGGATGACGGGGACCTCGCTGATGCGCGCGGTGGCCTCGGCGGAGCCCGCGCTCGATCGCGCTCGCCCGAGCACGATCGCGGCGGCGACCTAACTGTTCTTCGGCGCAGTGGCCGCAACCCTGCCTATATGGATGTGGCAGCGCGCGGGATCGCCGAGAAGACGGCCCCGCTGATCGGCCATACCAACGATTGGAGCAGCCTGGAATGAGCATCACGAGCAACATGCCGAGCATCGACCTCGGGACGGCGGTCTGTGCCTCGGCGCAGCAAGTGTTCTGCAACGTGGCCGACGAAGCCGTCCTCCTGAGCATGGAGGACGGGGTGTACTATGGCCTAAATGACGTGGCAGCCAGCATTTGGGAGCTCATCCAGAAGCCGCTCACCGTGCTTCAGATACGCGACGAGCTGCTGGCCAGGTACTGCGAGATCGGCGAGGAGGAGTGCGAGCGCGCAGTGATGGGTTTCCTCACCGAGATGATCTCTCTCAAGCTGGTCGATCTTGCGTAGGGCCGCTCTTCTCACGACCGAACTGGAATGATGCGTCGCGATTGCCTCCCGAACCGTTGCACGGCCGCCTCAGTTCAGCGAGCCCTCGTCCGCGCCACCTGTTCCCTCGGGCCGCACCGGGATCGGCGTCGTCACGTCGCGTCGACCCTCTAGACCGAACGATGCTCACCGCCGAGGGCGCGCTGGTCGAGGAAGCGGCGGCGCTTCGAGAGGGCAAGTCGTCCGGGTGGCCGATGACTCCGGAGTCGAAGCTCGTGTTCGAGCTGGCTCGAACCGCGCCGCGCCCCGTGCCTGGCGGGGACCTCGAAGCGATCACCGACTGGCGTCGCGTCCTGGAGCTCGCCGCCGCGGAGAACGCCACCGTCGCGCTCCGGGACTATCTGAGATCTGAATCGGCGCCCTCGGTGCCGTTGGAGGCGCAGCGATTCCTGGCGATCCTCGCGCTCGACCGCGAGCTTCGCATGAATCTGCTGGAGAAGAGACTCGAGGAATCCCTCTCGGCCCTCAACGCCGCCGGAATCGACGCGATGCTGCTAAAGGGAGGAGCGCTCGCCAGCACCATCTATGGCTCCTTCGCTGCCCGGCCCATGGGCGACGTCGACGTGCTCGTGCCGTCCGAGCGGACCGACGAAGCGCGCGCCCTGCTGCGCGAGCTGGGATGGGCCGCCGATCCCGCGCTTCCCGGGGACCAGAGCTACGCCGCACATCATCACCTCACGCCGCTTGTCGACACGAAAGCGAACGGGCCGCGCCTGGAGATTCATCGCGCGTTGGCGCCGCTGGGCCACCCCTTCCGTTTCACGGCGGAGGAGATCTATGACGAGGCTCGCGTCGTGAAGGTCGGCACGGCCAGCGCGCTCGTCATGCACCCCGTGCATCATGCCGTGCACGTCGCGATTCACTTCGCGTGGTCGCACATGTTCAGCAGAGGCGCATGGCACGCGTTCCGCGACTTGGGCGCGCTGGCCGCGACACCCGATTTCGACTGGGAGCGCTTCGTCTCCGTCGCTCGGGCCTGGGGCGCGGCCAGTTGCTGCTACTGGACGCTCCAACTCGGCCGCGATCTCTCGGGTTTGCCGATCCCGGACGGCGTGCTTGGCCGCTTGAGACCACGCTGGCCGGAATTCGTGCGCCGCGCCCTCGCGCGACATCTCGCGAACGGCATCGTCTCCACCAGTCGCGTCTGTCCCTCCGTTCGGCTCGACCAGATTCTGTGGACGCTGGCGATGCGTCCGCGGGGCGACGGTCACGGTTCGATCCGTCCGTGGTCCGTGTCGCAGGATCTGACTCTGGCCCGGAGCGCGCGCGTGCGCGAGGCCAGCCCGGAGCCTTCAGGCTCGGCTTCGCGGCGGTGGCGGCAGTCGGCGCTTTACCTGTCGCGAATCATCGCCTGACCGAATCGCCTGACATTGCGCTCGCGATACCACCGGCTCCTGAAACGACGCGACGCATCGAGAAACCCACGCCGCCGCGCGCGTCCCATCGCGGGCGGAGAGGCAATTGCCAGCTCCGTGCCTGGCGTCTGTTCCGAGCGATGGCGCCCGACGTGCGCTGCCTGACGCGGCGTCGGCTCGCTGGCAGGTATCGCCGCCAAAATGGGAGCGAACCTCGGTCGTTCCGATGCGGACGGCGCCTCGCTGGGTCGCTCGCGGTCACTGCAAACGGCCTCCGCGCGCAAGAGGCAGTTCTTTCCTACTCGGCAACCTCACCGCCTCTGAGGGAGGGGGAGGGGGCCAAAGCGCGGCGCTCGGCGTCGATATACACAGCGCATAACGAGAGAGACTTCGACAACGATGAGCGAGCTCGAATCGATGACAGCCGCCGGCATCGAAGCGTCGCCGGGAGCGCGCCGAACCGCGTCTATAGCTCGCGAGCCACCAAGCCGGCGTCGGGGGCCGGAGCCGCCGTGGGCGCGATCAGCTCGCGGTAGATCCTCTCGAGCCGCGGGACGACGCGGGCCGCATGGTATTCGCTGCCGGCGACGTCGAACGCGGCCTCCCCCATGCGGCGGCGCAGGCCGTCATCGTCGAGCACTCGCTCCAGCGCGCGCGCCAACGCCTCGGGATCACGGGACGGAACCAGGAAGCCGGTGGCGGGCCGCACGGCGTCCGAGTTTCCGCCGACGTCCGTTGCCACGACGGGTTTTCCGGCTGCCATCGCCTCGACGAGGGTGTTGGGGAACCCTTCGCTCACCGACGCCAATGCCGAGACGTCGAATAACTGATTGAGGTTCGGGATGTTCGGCCGCGAGCCGGCGAAGTGCGTGCGATCGGCGATGCCTAACGATTTCGCCAGGGCCTCGAGCTCCTGGCGGCGCGGGCCATCGCCGATGAGAGCGAGGTGCAGCCTGGGCCGCCGCGGCGCCAGACGGGCGACAGCCTGCAGGAGAAACTCATGACCCTTGTAGTACACCAGACGGGCGATGCAGCCCACGATCTCAGCGTCCGGCGGTACGCCCAGCTCGCGTCTCGAGGACGCGAGCTCCTGCGGGTCGAGCCGGTCGAACGCCGATTGGTCGACGAAGTTCGGAACGTTCAGAATTCGTGACGGACGTACGCCATCCTGTTCGCGCAGCACCCGAGCAACCGCGCCGCTGTTCCCGAGAACGCGATGCGCGAGTCGATAGGCAAGGCGATTCGCCACCTCGAGACGACGGCTCTCGGCCGGATGGATCCAGCGCCGGCTCGCAATGATGCATGGAACTCTCGCGAGCCGGGCCCACGGCAGCACGAACACGTTGGTATAGACGTCGTGGCAATGCACGACGTCGATGCGCTGCTGGCGCAGAAAGCGAAAGAGCCGCCTGCCTTCGCGGAACGCCGTTCCGTTGTAGAGACTCGTAATTGGGAATTCCACCACGGGAATGCCCGCGTCATCGTAGTTGCGCCGCAGCGCACCGCCCGTGGCAAATGTGGCAACCGTGACATCGAACCGATGGCGGTCGATTCGTCGCGCGGTGCGCAACGCGTTGAGCTCCGTACCACCAAAATCCATGCAGGTCACGAAGTACGCGACGCGAATGCGTTCGGTAGCCTCGCGCGAGGCGACGACAGCCTCGTCGAACACCGGAGGTGATAGCGAAGCGCTCATCGCCTCACTCGGAATTGGTCGCCGAGCTCGCCATCTCTGCGACGCTCGTCCATGGCGACATCCCGACCCGTCGGAGACCCGAAGTGATCATCAATAGCATCTCGGGAAGCTCGGGATACCCGAATCGCGGGATCTCGAATCGCGCACTGCTGAGCTGCGGCGAGGCATAAGCGCCACGCGTGGTCAGCGCGGCGCGCAGACCGAGGGCAGACGCGAACTCGACTTCCCGCGCACCGTAAGACCCATTCGGGTAGGCAAATATTGGCAACGGCCGCTTGACCTCTTGCTGAACCCGCCGCCACGACTCGCTGATTTCCCATTGCGCTTGGACTTCGGTGGTGTTCGGCAAGATCGGATGCGTCACGGTGTGCGGCCCAACCGACACCCCCTTGGTTTCGAGAGAACGCAACTCGTCCCAAGTGATCGGCGCATACTGCGCCGGCGCGCGCTCCGGCAGGTCCACCTCGGCCGTTCCAGCCAAAGAATGGATGAATCGCTGCCTCTCTTCGTCAGGAAGCGTCTTGCACCATCCTGACGCGCTCAACACCGAAAGGAGGATGTTTCGCCGGTCAGTCAGATCGAGCCTGATCGTGCGGGAACCCCACTGCTGTTCCAGGATCCGGCGGCTGGTCGTTAGGCAGATGTACTCGATCTGATCCCACCAAAGCCAACACGAACCATCGACGAACCCGGTCGCGACGAAAACCGTCAACGGGCAGTCGTACGCCTGGAAGAGATCGACGCACTGCTCCAACGCGCCCCGGTAGCCGTCATCCATCGTGAAGACGACCGAGCGCCTCGGAAAACCCATTCCACCGAGCAGCCGTTCCACCGCTTCCTCGACGCTGAGCATCGCGTAGCGTTGTCGCCGAAGCTCCTCGAGCCCCTGCCGGAGGGCCTCTGGATCATGGCCGAGCAGAGCGTAATCGGGCTCGGCAAAGCGATGCAAAATAAGGAACGTCGCGCAGTCTCGAATCAACGGTGCCCACGCTGCCGAGACCCATCGCGACGTAAGCGTCCGCTTCGCCCACCGTTTCATGGCGCGGTTTGCATCGGCGACGATGCCGTGCCGCCGCTCGATGGGATGATGTACTCCAGAAGCGTTCATTTCGACGAATTAGCAAGTTTGGCGTGCTATCTACGAGACGAGACTCGAGCTCAGCGCTCCGCCACGCGACGGTTGGCCAAGCTCACCACTGTCCAGTAGGTCGAGCCACACACTGAGCACCACGAGGCGCCAGAGCGTCCCGCCGTGGTCGCGGCGGCCTCCGAGGTGCTCCCGCACGATGCGTCGAACGGCAGCCACGTCGAGATACTCGCGCAACTGCTCACCCGGTTCGAGAAGCTTCTCGACGCGATGCCTCAACGTAGTGTGGAACCAACGTGACACCGGGAGACTGAAGCCCTTCTTCGGTTTTTCCAACACACGATTCGGTACCATGCGAGAACAGACACGACGCAGCAGCCACTTTCCGGTGCCGTCGCGCAATTTCAATTTGCTCGGTAGCCCGACCGCAAACTCGACGAGCTTGTGATCGAGAAGCGGTACGCGTGCTTCGAGCGAGCTTGCCATCGAGGCACGATCCACCTTGGTGAGAATGTCGCCGGGCAGATAACTGAGCAGATCCACCAGCATCATCTGCGTTGTGAAATCGCGGTCCGACGCCTCGTGGAACAACGGCGCGAGAAGATCCTCGAAGTCCCCCGCGGTCTCTGCCAGGTGCGTACGCGCGATGCCGCCTTCGATCGCGTGCAACGGCGCGGCCATCATCGTCGTGTATCGGCCTAGCCTCTCCCGCGATAGATCGAGCAATCGATTCCGGCCAGGACTGGCGTGTGGCAATCGTCGAGCGAGCGCACCGACGACGCGGCGTAACAGCGCGGGCTGTAGCGTCCGCTGCCCCGCGAGCTCGCTGTATCGCGTGTAGCCGCCAAATAGCTCGTCGCCGCCGTCCCCCGAGAGCGACACGGTTACGTCCCGTCGCGCCAACGCGGACACCAACAGCGTCGGCAGAGCCGAGGAATCCGCGAACGGCTCATCGAAAACCCTGACGACTTCGTCGACCAGCTCGTCGACCTCAGGACGGATGATCAACTCGGTGTGCTCGGTATTTAGCGCTGCCGCAACGAGCGCTGCATCGGGTGCCTCGTTGTAGCCGTCCTCCTCGAAGCCGATCGAGAACGTTCGCACGCGTCGGCTCATCTGCCGCGCCATGCAAGCGACCACGGTCGACGAGTCGATTCCACCGGACAGAAACGCTCCGAGCGGCACTTCGGACTCGAGATGCGAACCGACGCACTCCATCAACAGTCGCTCGAGCTCCTGCTCGGCCTCGACAACGTCGAGCTCCGGTCTGTCCGAACGAACGGGACTCCAATAGCGCTCCACCTTCGCGCCATGCTTCGCATCCCACGTCAGCAAGTGACCAGGCGCGAGTTTCCTGACGCCGCGAAAGATGCACAGCGGATCCGGCACGTATCCGAATGCCAGATACCGCGCGAGCGCCGTCGGATCGATTTCGCGCGGGAATCGGTCGAGAGCGAGGAAAGAGCGGAGCTCCGATGCGAACGCAAGGCCATCTGGCGTTGGCCAGTAGTACAAAGGCTTGATGCCGACTCGATCGCGCGCGAGCAGCAGCCGTTGCTTCCGCGAATCCCACAACGCGATTCCGAACATCCCGCGCAGCTCCTCTACGCATCCAACGCCTCGATCCTCGTAGGCGTGCACGATGGTCTCGGTATCGCTTCTCGTGGAGAATCGGTGACCCGCCGCCAACAAGCGCGCGCGGAGCTCGTGATGGTTGTAGATCTCACCATTGAAGACGACCGTGATGTTCCCGTCCTCGTTGCTGATCGGCTGCATCCCTCCGGCGACGTCGATGATGCTCAATCGCCGCATGCCAAGGGCGACGCGGTCGGTGACGAAGTGTCCTTCATCGTCTGGACCCCGATGTGCGATGGCCCCGCACATGCGCGCGAGCACCTCACGGCTGGTCAGCGCGTCATCGCGCCACCCGACGAAACCTGCTATTCCGCACATTTACGCGATCTCCGCGGGCACCATTGTGCCCAAGAACCGCTCAGTCACCTGCGCCTGCCGGCTGCTTTGAGCCTCGACTTCTCGTCGGTAGAGCACCGCGAGCACCTGAAGCAGCACGAGGTGCAGAAGCAAATGAGGCAAGTAGGGCAAAGAGCCGAAGATCGCCGCGGTCAAAAACGCCACTAGGCCCGCTTCGAGGAAGAGGAATTGCCGCGCCGCCACCACGGAGAGCACGCGCTTGCATTTGCGTCGCGTTCGCTCCGCCGCCATGAAGATCGCCGTCAGCATTCCGAGATAGAGCGCCAACCCGATGTAGCCTGTCTCCGCGAGCACGTTCAAGTAGAGACTGTGTGTATCGCGGCCTCCACGAGCCGTCGGATTGAACTCCGACTGGAGTGCATAGATCCGGTGGTTGTTCTTGTACGCGCCGAGCCCGACGCCGTACACGGGATGCTCTCGTATGATCTTCGTCGCGACTCGCCAAATCTCCCATCGCTGCCGCGCCGACCCCTCTTCGCCGTCGACCTCGTCGAGCGTTTGCACTGTGGTCGCGTGGCGAAGTGTTCCCAGGCGCTCCCACACACTTGACGGAGCAAGAGCTACGAGGATGACGGCGACGACGGCGAGCCGCACGATCAACCGCAGCCGACGCCGCTGACCGGCGATCAACATCGCGACAAAGAGAATCAGCCCGATGAACACGCCGCGCGATTGTGTCAGCAAAATCAAAAAGACGAGCAGTAACACGCTCAGGTACGCGGCCCGACGGATCCAACCCTTCGGCTCGGCCGCGGCGATCGTGAGCGCCATCGACAACTGCAGCATGGCCATCGCGCCCAAGTCGTTAGGGTTGCTGTAGACGAAATTCCAGATCGCGCGTCCCTGCACGTCGTTGTGATAGATGAAGAAGTTTGACAGCGCGCCTCGCACCGGAAACAACATGAAGCACGCCAGGAAAGACACCATGAACAGTCGCACCTGCGGGCGAGTACGCAGCGCGTTGGTTGCGATGAACACGATGATTACCAACTTCCAAAGTGTCGTTACCGACTCCGCGACGACGCTGGGATACGTGCTCTGAGTGGCGGCGATCGACACCCACACGGCGAACGCCAAGAGCCACTTGAGATAGGGTGGCAGCTTCAGCGAGGTCGGATTGACGAGCAACCCCCCGGCGGCAATGATGATCGACGCCTCTCCCAGAGGCACTCGATTGGAGGTGATCACGAACAGGTACAGCACCAGCCCGACCAGCGTAACGGTCAACTTTGCCCGTTCGTCAGGGCGCGCGGCCGGAGCTTGCTCCTGAATAGGCAGGACACCAACGGAGGGCTCGTATTGGCTCTGCTCCGCCATCGCCAGCCCGCCACGGCGGCCGGACGCCGGCATGGAACTAGAACGTCGTGCTGTAGGAGACAGGAAACTCAAACCAACTCCAGCGCTTCGGTCGGGAAGGGTGCAGGGCTGCCGATAGGTCAGAGGCCACTCGGGCGCAGGGGCAGCAACCGTGCTAGTGCATGCGCATGTCGACGCCGAGGCGTAGGAGCCGCTGCGCCATGGGGTTATGATTGTGACGATGCTTCTATTGTGTCACAGCGAAAATTCGTCCGGGCGCCGTCGTGGCGACGGCGCAACACTTCGCTGCGGTGCTTCCACGCGTTGACATGATGTGCCTCCTCGCTAATACTGCCGCGCCGAGCGAGACGCATCTCTTGGATTGGAGCTCTCAGTGAAAGTCGTGATCGTCAACGAAGGCCTGGGCTACCCGCCGAATCGCGGAAATTGGCTCAGGACTTTGAATCTTCTGTTGCCGCTCGCCCGGCGTCACGAGATCACATATCTCTGTCGCGGCGCGGACGAGGAGAACGCCGAGCATGCGCGCTCGTTCTACGCGGAGCATGGCATTCGCGCGCTGATCGTGGGTTCTCCGGCCCCCGAAAACCGCGGCCTGTCGTTCTATGCGCGTTTGGGCTTGAACCTCCTTTCGCCGCTGCCGTACTCGATTGCCGTGCATCGAAGCCGAAGCGTGCGCCGCGAAATCCGCCGCATTGCGCGCGAAGAGCACGTCGACGTCTGGCAGTTCGAGTCGATCTCGTATGCTGACTCGTTGAACGGTCTCGGTGCTCGCACCATCGCCGTCGCTCACAACGTCGAGTCGCTCATCTGGCAGCGTCACTTCGAGACCGAGCCGAGCGCGCTGCGGCGTTCGTACGTTCGAGAGCAGTGGCGCAAGTATGAGCGCTGCGAGGCGCGTCTTCTGAATGGAGTCACGCAGGTGGTGAGCGTCAGCGAAGAGGACGCGCTGCTGGTGCGCGATCGATTCGGCGTGCGGAATACCGCGGTGATCGAGAACGGCGTGGACGTCGCGTATTTCGGCCAGACGTCGCGTACGCAGGTCGACCGGCACCGCATCCTCTTCGTTGGCAGCCTCGATTGGCGTCCGAACCTGGACTGCCTCGACATCCTGCTCGAGCAGATTCTGCCCGCGGTCAGGCGGTCGGAGCCGCGAGCCACACTGTGCATCGTTGGAAGAAATCCCACCACGTCGCTTCGACGCCGCGTCGAGGGAGATCCGAATGTGGAGCTCTTCGCGAACGTGCCGGATGTTCGGCCGTATCTCGCGAAGGCCGGAGTGTTGGCCGTACCACTGCGCATCGGCGGCGGCTCGCGCCTGAAGATTCTCGAAGCGATGGCTGCTGGTCTTCCCGTCGTCTCCACGAGAATTGGCAGTGAGGGATTGATCGTCGAATCCGGGCGAGAGCTCACCGTGGTCGACGACGTCAGCGACATGGCGAATGCGCTCGTGCGCGTCATTCGTCAGCCCGAGCACGCAATGGCGATGGCACGTAACGCGAGGCTCGTCGTCCAGGCGCACTACGACTGGACTCGTCTCGCTGATCAGCTCGAACAGGTCTGGTATCGTTGCGCTTACGCGCGCACCGCGGAGTCGCTATCCAGACCGGAAGCCGGGCTCTCCCCCGTTGGGGCAGCGTAGACGAAGGAGCGCTCGACCTTCGAGCCGTGGTCCCTGCTTGCCTGCAGTAACTCGCCGAATAGCGACTCGTACTGCGCGCTCTGGTGAGCAAAGCCGAACGCATCGCTGACGATTTCTCTTCCGCGCCGACCCATTGCCCTTCGCGTATCGGTTGAGTCGATCAGCTGCACGATGCGGGAGGCGAGCGCCAGAACGTCGCCCGCATCGACGAGATGACCATTTTCGCCGTCCTGAACGACCTCTTGCGTCCCACCCACGGCGGTCGCGACGATCGGTACCCCGGCGGCTGACGCCTCGAGCAACACGTTAGGCAGTCCTTCGGTGTACGACGACTGCACTACCACGTCGGCGTGAGGCAGCAGACTGTCGACGTCGGAACGGAAGCCGGTGAGCACGAAGCGATCGGCGATGCCGCTCGCGCGGATCTGGTCCTCGAGCTTGGCCCGCTGCGGGCCGTCGCCAACGAGGACGAAGCCGACAGTCGGACGCTGAGTGAGAACCACTTTCGCTGCCTCGACGAGTCGGTCAAAGCCCTTCTCCGGGCTGAGCCGGCCGATCGCCATGACGATCGCGTCGGGCTGCAGAGTGAAGAGCTCTCGAAGCGTGCGTCTCCCGCGTTCATCCGGCTGAGACGGGAACCGCGTCGCGTCGATTGCGTTGCGAATCACTCGAACGCGGTCCGGCCGCACTCCCGCGAGCCGGACCTTTGCTGCCTGTCCGTCGGACACACAGATCACCGAATCGAACCGCCTCAAGGCTCGGCGGTCGAGCGCCTCGTACAGGCGCACCCTCCACATGTGGCCGGTCCAACCTCGCGATACCGAAATCACCGGGAGAGAGAGGTATCGTGCCGCGATCAGGCCGAGCATGTCGGCCTTGTAACCGTGGCAGAGAAGGATGCCAGCGCGTCGTGACCGAAGTATGCGCACGACATCGGCGATCATGGCGGCGTAGTGGGGATTCGTGTGCTCCAGGATGTCTGTCGCGATGCCGGCTTGCGTCAGCCGATCCACGAACGGCAGGCACGAACCACCGTCGCGAAAACAGACGACAGTCGTGCGAAAACGATCGGACAGACTCAGTGAAAGACCGAGGATTTGCCGCTCCGGGCCTCCGAAGAACGGTGAATCGGTGAGGTGGACGACGTTGATCATCTGGAATTGGCGTGGCGAGTAACAATTCGGACACGGACAGCGCACGCCAGGCTAGGCACTCCCCATACCGCCGTGCGACGGCCTCCTCGCCGGGTTGCGTCACGCCTAACGACGCAAATGTCCTCCAAAGGTGTGGACGACGTGCAGCATGTGTTGCGGGCGGATGACTACCCCAGGCGGAATGGCCGGCCATCCCCCGGCCGGCCGCACCGGATTCAGGGCACTAACTCGCGGCACTGCAACCAGAAGGCGCCCGCGAGCTCTGTCCTCGACCCTCGGTATGAAGGATGCCCAACGCGCTCCCGACCGCGATGGCAATTGATTCCAGCATCGTCAGCCCTTTGTGGAAATCCTCTTCTGGACCGTCATGGCGCCGCTCGCCTGGTGCTATGTCGGTTATCCAATAGCTCTTCTGCTGCAAGCGCGATTTTGGCCCA
>DATBHD010000064.1:0-6924 GCA_036557635.1 Gemmatimonadaceae bacterium | reverse complement strand
GGCTGCCTGGAGCTCGAGGAATTCGCCGGAGGGATGTGTCATCTGGAGCTATGACTGTTTGGCGGGGCGTTGAGTTGCGGATCTCCGCCGGAGATTAGCGAAGTACTTTACATAGTAAAGTCCACGCGTCTCATCGACAAGCTGAAGTGACCCGTCGAGTCCTACACGAACGCGGCTGGTCAGCCACGAGCTTCGCGATGCACCCTCGTCGACAATCTCCACGGGTCGCCGGGCTTTTTCACGTAGTGCTCGATCACGTATCCCCACGGTATGATGAGCGGCACGATGACGCCCATGAGGATCGCGGACGCCGACTCGGCTGTATCGGGATCCAACTGCCCCGTTGACCACTTCGGGAGCAAGATCGCCAAGACCCAGATCAGCTTCCAGGTGAGCTCGAAGAACATCAACGGGAGCATTTGGAGCGGGTACCGAATGCCGAGGGCGCACAGTAGTGCGAGCGCGCCAAGCATCGCGGCCCCGACGCCGTGCCAGAAGGGAAGCACCATGCCGCGCTGGATGAGCGCCGGCCACTGAATGGTGCCTTGCCCGACGAAAATGAGCAGGTACAGCGCGCGGAGCAGGTAGAGACGAACGGATGAGACTCCGGTCATAGAGATACGCTTCTGCTATGGGTGGCCCATATGACGCGCCTGATCGGTGCGGAGTTTCAATAGTTCGCCGTCCGACTCGTCTTGGATCGCGGACGAGCCTCCGAGGCGCCTTGACGCCGAATGGAGGCTAGTTTACTCTAGGCCTGCTGCAACATAGGCTCGTTGCGATCCCGTTCACTGCCGCCGGCGGGTGACTCCATGGCACAGGCAAAACCACGAGATCTCTTTCCCGGCGCCCTCGAGATGATGGTGCTGCGCCTCCTGCAAAACGAGCGACTGCACGGCTACGCGTTGGTGCAACGCATTCGGCAGGTGTCGAACGAGCTGCTGCAAGTCGAAGAGGGATCGCTCTACCCCGCGCTGCAACGCCTGCTCAAAGCGAAACTCGTGCAGGCAGAATGGGGCGTGTCCGCGACCAACCGGCGCGTGCGGATCTACCGAATCACCGCGCAAGGCCGCAAACACCTCGCTGCGGAAGTGTCGCGCTATGAGCAGATGCTAAAAGGCATCTCGCTCGTGCTGACATTTGGGGAGGCGCCATGAATCCCTTCCGTTGGTTCGGGCCCAGTCGACGCGATGATCTCTCAGAAGAGATCCAGTCGCACATCGATGAGAAGACCGACGAGCTGATCGCGCGCGGCATGTCGCGCGTCGACGCCGTGCGAGAAGCACGACGGGCGTTCGGCAATGTGACACGGGTGAAAGAAGCGGCGGGCGATGTGTGGCACCTCGAGTCGGTGCTCGAGAGCATCATGACCGATGTGCGGTATGCGCTCCGCGGTCTGATTCAGAAACCGGGGTTCACCGTCGGTGTCGTCCTGACGCTCGCCCTCGGCATCGGTGCGAATGCGGTGGTGTTCGCGCTGGTGAACGCGGTTGTCTTACGGCCGCTTCCATATCCGCACTCGGAGCGCTTGATCTCGCTCTCGCAGCTGAATGAAGAAGGACGGGATGGTCGCACGTTGCACGATGTCCCGTACGACGACTGGGCGCGGGTGACGAAAACCGTGGAATCGTCCGCGGCCTATGAAGCAGCGCAGGCCGTTCTCGTTACCGCGGACGGTCCACGCCGCATCGACGGTCTTCGAGCGACGCACGCGTATTTCGCGATCTTCGGGGTGCGTCCGCTCATGGGGCGCACGTTCGACGAGAGCGAGACCCAGCTCGGGGCGGCGCCGGTCGTGGTGCTCAGCGAACAGCTCTGGCGCGATCGGTTCAAGGCCGACTCCATGGTGATCGGTAACCACGCACTGTTCGATGGTGTGCAGCGGCAAATCATCGGCGTGTTGCCGGCGTCGTTCGCTTACGGTCGCTCCGAACGATTCTGGATTCCGTTGCACGCAACGCCGAAACCCCTTCCTCCGGGGGACGGCGGCGAAATCTTCGCGTATTCGGTGGTGGCGCGTCTGCGCGATGGTGTGCCGATCGACGCCGTGCGCGCCGAGTTGGCAGCGGTGTTGGCGCGCCAGGAGTCGGTGCATCGCGGCTCGCCGGTCGTGATGACGCTTCACGAACGGCGGCACGGCGAAACGCGCCGGCCACTGCTGCTGCTGTTCGGCGCAGTCGGCGTGCTTCTGCTGACCGCGTGCGCCAATATCGCTAATCTCGCGCTTGCCCGAGCGGCGCGGCGCGAACGCGAATTCGCGCTGCGTCTTGCATTGGGCGCGAGCCGGCCGCGCATCGTGCGCTTCGTGCTGATCGAAAGTCTCACGTTGTCGGTCGGCGGCGCTGCGTTCGGATTGTTGCTCGCGCACACGTCACTCGGCTGGTTCGTACGCATCAGCCCAGGATCGATCGGCAGCGCCGCGCAAGTTCAATCCATCGCGGTGAATGGTGCGCTCGTCGCGTATGCGTCTGCCGTCGCAATACTCACTGCGGTCTTGTTCGGTTTGGTGCCGGCACTGACGGCATCGCGCGCGCCGCTCAATCACACGCTGGCCAACGGAGCCGCGCAGTCAGCGGGGAGCACACGCCAGTCTTTCGCGCGTCGCGCGCTGGTGGTCGCGGAGCTCGCGGTCGCGCTGGTCTTTCTCACGGGTGCTGGCCTCGTGGCCAAAACGTTCTGGCGCGTTGCGTCCAAGGATCCTGGCTTTCGTCCTGAGAAGCTGCTCGTCGCGAACATCGACCTGGGTGACAAGCGATACACGGACGCCACCGCGGCGGTGTTCTACGACGCGCTGATGGCCCGCGTGCGCAACACGCCTGGCGTGTTGTCGGCGGCGTATTCCCAGGGTGCACCGCTGACCGGGCATGGTGGAGTCGAAGTTGTTTCAGTGGGCCGAAAAGCTGGCGCCGCACCAGGACGGACTTCGCGATATAGCGTGGTCCGCGTGGACACCGCGTACTTCAGAACACTCGGGGCACGGTTGGTCGCAGGGCGATTGATCGGGCCCGAGGATCGCGTCGGCGCGCCCCACGTTGTTGTCGTCAGCGAGGAATACGTTCGTCTGAATCTCGAAGGCGGCCCCGCGCTGGGTAGGACCATCGGGAGAGACCAGATGATCGTCGGCGTCGTGAAGGACATCGCGCAGCGGCCGACGGATGGCGAGAAATATCCGCCGATCTTCGTGCCGCTGGCGCAAGCGCGGGAGAAGACGTTTCTCGACATGACGGTTCGAACGACGGGCGATCCTGATCAACTTCTGGCGACGATTCGTCAGACGATGCAGTCGCTCGATCCCGCCCAGCCCCCTGCGACGTTTACGACGATGGAGCGTGCGCTCGCCGAAGTCGTTGCGCCGCGACGATTCACGCTGGTGCTGCTCGGTGCCTTCGCCGCGCTCGCATTGGGGCTCGCGGTGATTGGTCTGTTCAGCGTTCTCTCATATCTCGTCACCGAGCGCACACGCGAGATCGGCGTTCGTCTCGCTCTCGGTGCGGACACGGGCCGCGTGATGCGCATGGTTGTAGGCCAAGGTTTGCGGCTGACCCTCGTTGGGACGTTGCTCGGCGCTGTATCGTCGATCGTCGCGGTGCGCGTGCTGCGCGCTTGGATGTACGAGATGAGCGTGTACGATGCGCCAACATTCGCGGCAGTTGCTGCGTTACTCGGAATCGTTGCACTTCTTGCGTCGTGGTTGCCGGCGCACCGGGCGAGTCGCGTCGATCCGGTTCGCGCGCTGCGGGCCGACTGATGAGATTTCGCCGTCGCCGAGTCGATGACCTCTCCGATGAGATTCAGTCTCACCTCGAGGAGAAAACCGACGAGCTGGTGGCACACGGCATGTCGCGCGCAGACGCCGAGCGAGAAGCGTTGCGGGCGTTCGGCAACGTCACGCGAGTCAAAGAAGCGGCGGGCGATGTGTGGCACCTCGAGTCGGTGATCGAGAGTATTCTGACCGACCTGCGTTACGCGCTCCGCGGACTCGTCCAGAGGCCGGGCTTTGCCATCGCCGTCATCCTGACACTCGCCCTCGGCATCGGCGCCAACGTGGTGGTGTTCGCGCTCGTGAACGCCGTCGTCCTGCGTCCGCTGCCATATCCCAACGCCGATCGACTCATCTCGCTCTCGGAGCGCAACTCCGAGGGGCGCGACAGCCGTGTGCTGACGGACAGATACTACGACGACTGGCGGAAGATGACGAAGTCGGCGGAGTCGCATTCGGCCTACGGCGATCAGGGACAGGGCGTCATCCAGACGCCGGCCGGCCCGCAACGCATCACCGGCTCGTGGGCGGCGCCGGCGTACTTCGGCATCTTCGGCGTAACGCCGCTGCTCGGCCGCACGTTCTATGAGAGCGAGACGATGCCCGGCGGACCGCAGGTCATCGTGCTCAGCGAGCCACTCTGGCGCGAGTGCTTCGGTGCCGACACGGCACTCGTCGGCCGGAGCATCACGTTCGACGGAAAGCCCCGGCTCGTCATCGGTGTACTGCCAGCCGCATTTACCGTCGGCAGAGAAGAACGCTTCTGGATTCCACTGCACGTGCCCCAGCCCGACCCGGACCCAAACGCCGAGTGGGTCGGTTATTCCGTGGTGGCCCGGCTGCGTCCGGGCGTGTCGCTCGACGCGGTTCGCGCGGAATTGAATGCGGTGATCGCGCGACAGCCGCGTGGTCGGCCGGACGGCGGCTCTCGCGCGGTCGTGATGACGCTCCACGAGCGGCGGCACGGTTCAACGCGCGGTCCACTCATGCTCCTATTCGGCGCCGTCGGCGTTCTGCTGCTGACCGCATGCGCGAACATTGCCAACCTCGCGTTAGCCCGCGCCGCGCGCCGGGAGCGCGAGTTCGCGCTGCGCCTCGCCCTCGGCGCGAGTCGCTGGCGCGTCGTGCGCTTTGTCCTCATCGAGAACGTTGCGCTTGCGCTGGGCGGCGCGTTCGTGGGACTGCTGCTCGTGCGTGCGTCGCTGGGCTTGTTCGTGCACATCAGTCCCGGCTCGATCCAGAACACCGAGGCGATCGGAGTGAGCGGCGTTCTAATTCTCTACATGTCGGCAGTAGCTATCCTCACGGCGCTCTCCTTTGGCATGGTGCCAGCGCTGACCGCGTCGCGCGTGTCGCCGAATCACACGCTGGCTGGCGGGACCCAGCACGCCGCGGGCAGTCGGCGGCAATCGATCGCGCGGCGCGCGCTCGTGGTCGGCGAGCTCGCGATCGCGCTCGTGTTCCTGACGGGAGCGGGACTGGTGGGCAAGACGTTCTGGCAAGCGACACACGTCGACACCGGATTCAGGGCAGAGCATGTGCTCATTGCGAACATTGAATTGGGGAATCGTTACGCGCCCGGCACGGCCGACCGGTTCTGGTCCGACGTCATCGCTCGTGTCCGACAACATCCCGAGGTTCGGTCGGCAGCCTGGGCCCAAGGGGCGCCGATGACTCACAGCGGCATTGCAACTTCAGGGGAGTTTCGGCCGCGGCCCGGGAAAGCGGTGAAGAGAATGTTTCGCCAGGTCGTAGTCGAGCCGGAGTACTTCGAGACCGTCGGCGCGAACTTGGTCGCCGGCCGGTTTCTCGCAGTAGAGGACAGGAAGGGCGCGCCGCTCGTCGCCGTCGTGTCGGAGGGCTATTCGGCGATGTGGCTCGACGGAGCGCCGGCGCTTGGCCGTACGATCCGCGACTACAAATGCCGGCGCAACAACGATTGCGATCCGTTCGACATCACGATCGTTGGCGTCGTGAAGGAGATGGTGCAGGAGGCATCGGATGGGCAGCAGTACCCGCTGGTCTTCATTCCGATGGCGCAACAGTTGAACCGCTATAGACACTATGCGACCCTGCTGGTTCGCGCGTCAGGCGAACTGGCGCCGCTTCAAGCGCTGATTCGCAACGAGGTTCGGGCGCTCCTGCCGCAGCAGGAGGAACCCAGATTCTCCTCGATGGAGCGCGCGCTGGACGAACGCGTGGCCCCGCGGAAGTTCGTCCTCGTGCTGCTGGTCGCGTTTGCCACGCTCGCCGGGGGGTTGGCGATCATCGGCTTGTATAGTGTTCTCGCATACCTGGTAGCCGAGCGCACGCGGGAGATCGGGATTCGCATCGCCATCGGCGCAGATGCACGTCGGGTGACAGGGATGGTGTTGGGGCAGGGCCTGCGGTTCACGCTGGTCGGAATCCTCGCGGGCAGCCTATTGTCGATCGGCGCCGTGCGTGTGTTGCGCGCGTGGATGTATGAGATGAGCGTGTACGACGCGCCGACGTTCATCGCCGTGGCGGGGCTGCTGTGTTTCGTCGCGCTCCTTGCGTCGTGGCTGCCGGCGCGTCGCGCGAGTCGCCTCGATCCGGTGCTGGCGCTGCGCGCGGATTAGTTCGCGCGCACCATCTGTTCGCGTCCAGACGGTCGACGCCGCCAGGGTCCTTCAGAAAACTCACGCTTGACAAACCGCGCGGCCTGCGGAATAATCCGCACGTCGGCGGAAAAACCCGCATCTACCAACTCGATCATGCCGAAACGTCCCGCGAACATCCCTGCGCTGTCGCGCCGCGAACGACAGGTCATGGACATTCTCTTCCGACGCGAAGAAGCAACCGCCGCGGAAGTCATGGCCGATCTGCCCGACCCGCCGTCCTACTCGTCGGTGCGCTCGATCCTCACCATCCTGATCGAGAAGGGCCATGTCGTGTACCGCGAAGAAGGACTGCGATACGTCTATCTGCCCGCTACCAAGGCGAAGCATTTCCGCGAGGAGGCGCTGCGCCACGTCATCAGCACGTTCTTCAACGGGTCGACCGCTGAGACGATCACGGCAGTGCTGCGGATGTCGGACGCCAAGCTCTCCGAGCGCGAAGTCGCCGAGCTTCAAGAGCGCATCCGGAAAGCGCGCGCCCGCGAGGACGGAGGTGGACAATGATGCCGGCCCACCTGACCGTCG
>DATBHD010000063.1:0-17347 GCA_036557635.1 Gemmatimonadaceae bacterium | reverse complement strand
TGAGGAAGAAGAACCCGAGCCCGGCACCGGCCGCGGCGCCGCGCGAGCGAAAGGCCGCCGAGAAGAGCGTCATCACGACGACGAGCAGCGAGGCGTAGAGCAGCCAGAGCGCCACCATCGTCACGAGCCGTCCGGCGTCGGAGTCCTTGAACACTACTGCCGTCATCGCAAGGCAGGCCGCGGTTCCTAACGCGGTGGCCGCCACGAGGAGTGTCACCTGCGAGAGGATCTTGGCGACGACGAATGCTCCACGCGAGAGCGGCTTGGTGAGCGCGAGAATCGCCGTGCCCGACGCGCGTTCCCCCGAAACGACCCCCGCCCCGGCGATGACCGCGGCGATCAACACGAACTGGTCGAGGTTCTTGAGAAACTGCGCCGAGGCGTCGAGCACGGTCGGCGGCGGAAGGTGGATCACCACCCCCGGTCGTGCGCCGGACACCGACTGCACCAGCGCCGGTGTGAGCGCGGCGATGATCGGGCTCGTTAGGCCGAGGAAGACCAGCATGCCGGGGATCACCCAGAGGCGCCAGGTACGACGGATCTCGGTGAGCTCCTTGCGCAAGAAGGCGGCGAGTCCCGTCATCGCGCCGCACCGCCGACTCGCTCCACGAACACCTCCTCCAAGCTCGCCTCCTCGATCTCGAATCGCCGAAGTGCTACGCCGGCAGCCGCGATCGCCGCCGGGATCTCCCGCTGTGCGGTGGGCAGGTCGGAGGCCGTTATGCGGAGCGCTCCCTCGTCCGTGTCGATGGACCGCACCCACGCTCGTCCGGCGAGCTGGCCCGCGACCGCGGCGGCGGCACCATCACCCTCCAGCTGTAAGATCACTCGGTTTGCCGCAGCGCGCGCCGTCAGCTCGGCGATGCTGGCGCTCTCCACGACTCGGCCGCGCTCGAGGATCGCCACCGCGTCGCACACGCGTTCGACGTCGGCGAGGATGTGGGTGGAGAAGAACACCGTCGTGCGCCCGTGGAGCGACGCGACCATCTCGAGCACCTCACGCCTGCCAATGGGGTCCAGGGCGCTCGTCGGCTCGTCGAGCATGAGCAGGCTTGGCGCGTTGATGAGTGCTTGCGCAATGCCGAGTCGCTGTTTCATCCCCCGCGAGAAGCCGCCGACGCGCGTGGTGACCGAGGCGAGCCCCGCCATCTCGAGCAGCGCGTCGGCTCGCTCGTCGAGTACCGGGGACTCGAGGCCGAACAAGCGTCCCGCGAACTCGAGGTACTCGCGCGCGGTCATCCACGGATAGAAGCCCGGAACGTCGGGGAGGAAGCCGATCCGCGTTCGGGCCGCGTCGCGCGCGTGCGTGACATCATGGCCGAGGACGTAAGCGGTGCCGCTGGTGGGACGTGCAAGCCCGGCAAGGATGCGAAGCGCCGTCGTCTTTCCGGCGCCGTTGCGTCCCAGGAAGCCGAACACGAAGCCCGTGCGGACGACGAGGTCGACGTGGTCGAGGGCGAGCGTGTCGCCGAACCGCTTGGTGAGGCCGCGAAGCTCGATCGCGGGCGTCTCGTCAGGCGGCGCCGCGCTCAACGCCGGTCGTCTGAACTGTAGAGCACATCGACGGCGCGCCGAGCCGCATCGCTGCCCGCCGTGCTCGCGCCGGAGCCCGCACTCGTAGCGTTCACCTCCGGTCGCCCGGCGACGAGGTAAACAATCGCGCCGGGCAGATTGCCTAACGCGACGACGAGCGCCCACACCCATTTCCGCCCGCCGCGCACCGCGTCGCGTCGCGCAAGGTCCACCAGTGCGTATACCTGCGTCCCGACCTGCACGACGACGAGCGCGAGCACGATGGCGGCGACCGTGGTCGAGACGCCGAACAGCCGGGCGAACCGGTCCAGCATGAGCGAGCCTCCGCGTATGGATCGTTCCTTCCGAGTCAAGTATGGAAGCTCGCGGCTTCTTCAACCAGGGCGGCCCGCCGTTGTTCTGCAGACGAGAACTGTCGCCGAGGGTCAGCCGGTACGCGCGCTGTGGAATCCGCTCCGCGAATACGTGCGCGATCTCGCGGGCCATCACGGGGCTGCAAACTGGAGCAGGATCTCAGATGCATCCGGATCTCGACGGCGCCCATGAGCGCGGCTAGTCTAGAGCGAGTTTCTTCCGCGCCAGGCGCCGGTGTTCACGGAACGAAAGGAGTGGCAGTTCTTCGCGGTTCTCCCCAAGGCGGACGCGCTGCTGGCGGCCGTGTGGTGGGCGGCGCTCATCCTGCGCGGCGTCCTGCCGGCCGTGTTTGCACTCGTTATGGGTGCGCTCGTTGCAGCCGTGCAAAACGGAACTGCCCTCGCGTCGCCGCTCACAGCGGCCGCCATCGTACTGGTCTTGCTCGAGGTGCTGCCACCCATTCACACCGCGGTCGGCTGGAACCTCGGTGATCGTACCGCCGCCTGGCTCTACGACCGTCTCACCGAGGCGTGCATTCGTCCGCCGGGCGTCGCGCATCTCGAAGACCCGGAGCTCACGACGGATCTCACGGTGGCGCGGGATTTCGATCTGGGCACGATGGGTCCGCCGCTCAGCATCTCCATGGATTTCATCGCCGGTGGCATGTCGGAGATGATCGGGGGAATTGCATCGGCCGTCGTGCTGGCGGCGTTTGCGTGGTGGGCGCCCATCGTGCTCGCCGGCGCCTGGCTGATGACGCATTGGCTGCTGCGCGAGAGCGCCGTCTGGCGCGACCGGAACACAACCGAAGTGCGCGCCGCGCAGCGCGACGCCGACTATGCCTATCGACTCGCGGTCGATCCACCCGCGAGCAAGGAGCTGCGGTTGTTCGGGCTCGCCGGCTGGACGCTCGAGCGTTTCATTGCGCATCGAACGACACTGCACCGCTTGCAATACGAAGCCACAAGGCTGCGCGAGCGTCCCGTGCTCTGGAGTTTGCTCATCGTCGTCGCCGCCAACGTCGCGGTCTTCTGGGCGCTGGCTGCTGCCGC
Organism: Gemmatimonadaceae bacterium; assembly: GCA_036557635.1. Lineage (GTDB taxonomy): Bacteria > Gemmatimonadota > Gemmatimonadetes > Gemmatimonadales > Gemmatimonadaceae > AG2. The sequence continues at coordinate 14,408 of DATBHD010000063.1, read as the reverse complement.
GGCGAGCGGGCGTCTCGCGACGGGACCGCTCGTGGCATTTGCCCAGTGCGCTATCGGCGTATCCTTGATCGGCTTCGGCGGCTTCAGTTGGGCGCTCGACGGTGCGTCCGCTCCCGTCGCCGCGGTCCTCAAGCTCGGGCAGGCGATGGCGCCCAGGGGCGCGCTGACGTTAGGCAGCCGCGATCCGGGAGGGCTTCCCGCGCGCGAGATCCGCTTCCGGAACGTCGCGTTCGTCTACCCCGGGCCAGCCAGCGGCGCGCCCGTCCTCGACGGTTTCGACCTGACGATTCCCGCCGGCTCGTCGCTGGCGATCGTCGGTCAGAACGGGGCCGGCAAGACGACGCTCGCCAAGCTCCTCTGCCGTCTTTATGACCCGCAATCGGGCGCGATCGAGGTCGACGGTATCGACCTTCGCGACCTGGAGCTCGCTGGTTGGCGTCGCCGCATCTCGGCGGTGTTTCAAGACTTCATAAAGTTCGAGCTGCCGCTGCGAGACAACGTTGCCCCAGCGGGGGCGCCGGACGAAACGATCCGTGCCGCGCTCGCGGCTGCCGGTGCCTCGTCGCTGGCGAAGCTGGACACCGTGCTGTCCCGCGCCTACACGGGGGGAACCGATCTTTCCGGTGGTCAATGGCAGCGCGTCGCGCTCGCTCGCGCGCTCTGCGCCGTCGAGACGGGGGCACGACTCGTGATCCTCGACGAGCCGACGGCGCAGCTCGATGTGCGCGGCGAGGCGGAGATCTTCGAGCGAATTCTCGCCGCGACGCGACACTGTACGACGATTCTCATCTCGCACCGCTTTTCGACGGTGCGTCTTGCCGACCGCATTTGCGTCCTCGAACATGGCAAGGTCGTGGAGCTCGGGACACACGACGAGCTCATGGCCCGGCGGGGGCGATATCGCACGATGTTCGACTTGCAAGCGCAGCGCTTCGGCGAGGCGGAGGACGAGGAGGGCGTGACGCATGACGTCCTCGCGTAAGCAGGAGGAGCTGCCGCCCGCCCTGTCGTCGATGTGGAGACTCTGCCGGCTCGGATTGCGATACGAGCCGAGTCTCATGACGTCGTCGTTCCTGCTTGCGCTCGCCGCGGCCGTGCCGGATGCGTTGCTCGCGCTCTGGTTCAAGCTGATGGCAGACGCGCTCACCACCGGCAACTCCAGCGTGCTGCGCCTAACGGCGATCGCCCTTGGTGTTTCCGCGGCCGGGACATGGTTCCTCCGGACGGTCGGCGCGCGCGTCCAGCGGCGGTTCCGTGACAAGGTCACGATCGCGCTCGAATCGCACGTGGCACGGCTTCAGGCGAGCATCGCGACGATCGCGCATCAGGAGGTCCCGGAGTACCTGGATCGCGTCGCCATGCTGCGCGACCAGGTGTTCGTGCTCGATCACATGTACATGGCGGTGTTCTCGATGGCCGGCTGGGTCCTCCGGCTCGCGGTCACGATCGCTTTGCTCGTCTCCATCCACCCCGCGCTCGCGCTCCTCGCCGTGTTCGCGCTCCCCACCGTCTTCACGTCGACCTGGCGTCCCGATGTCGAGCGCGAGGCGCAGGAGCGCGCCACGCCATTCAATCGCCTCGCGCGGCACCTGTTCGCGACCGCGACGACAGCGGCGCCGGCGAAGGAGGTGCGCCTAACGGGCGGCGGGATCGGCGAGCGCCTGATGCGTGACCGTCGCGCGGCGTGGGCATCGGGGCATCGTCCTATTGCCGCGGCGCGTTGGGCGTCGATGACGTGGCACACCGCGGCGTGGGCGATCTTCGCCGCCGGCTATGTGGGATCGGTGGTGTTCGTGGCCGTCGTGCTGCGCGCGTCGGCCGGGGCGGTCCTGCTCGTCCTCGCCGCGGGGGCGCGGTTGTCGGCATACGTCGGCGCGACGGTCGGCGAGCTGGGATTCCTGCGTGGCTTTTGGGTGTATGGCGCGCGGCGTCTCGCGTGGCTCGAGGATTACGCTGCGTCCGTCGCGTCGGCGGCGGATCTGCCGGCGCCGGAGCGGCTCACGCGCGGGGTTCGGTTCGAGCGTGTATCATTTGCATACCCCGGAACCGTTAGGCTCGTCCTGGAGGATGTGACGCTGGAGCTTCCCGCCGGTGCGGTGGTCGCCATCGTCGGTGAGAATGGGGCGGGGAAGAGCACTCTGGTAAAGCTGCTGGCGAAGATGTACGAGCCGACGTCGGGCCGGATCATGATCGACGACACGCCGCTCGCGCGCATCGGCGCGGACTCGTGGCGCGCGAAGATGGCCGGTGCCTTTCAGGATTTCTTTCGCTTCGAGCTGCGTGCGCGGCAGAGCGTGGGACTGGGCGACGTGCCGCGTGTCGACGATGTCCTGGCGGTTGCCGCGGCGGTCTCGAGGGCGGGCGCGGAGGATGTCGTCACGCGCCTCGGCGCCGGCCTCGAGACGCAGCTCGGGCCGACGTGGCCGGATGGAGTCGAGGTGAGCTTCGGCCAGTGGCAAAAGCTCGCGCTCGCGCGGGGGTTCATGCGCGAGCGCCCGCTCGTCCTCGTGCTCGACGAGCCGACCGCGGCGCTCGACTCGGAGACGGAGCACGCGCTTTTCGAGCGCTACGCCGCCGCCGCCCGGTCGGTGGACGGCCGCCTAACGATCCTCGTATCCCACCGCTTCTCGACGGTGCGCATGGCCGATCTCATCGTCGTGCTGCAAGGCGCGCGCGTCACGGAAGTTGGCTCGCACGATGAGCTGATGGCGCGCGGTGGGCAGTATGCCGAGCTATTCGGAATCCAGGCGGCAGCCTATCGTTAGTGGAATGCCAGCGTGTATTGTGGCCCTCGATCTGCAGCCGCCGCACACGCGACCTCCCGATGGCGAGGCGTTCGACGACGAGACGACCCACCGCGACGGCGCCGATCGCGACCGCTCCAATTGGGATGCGCACATCGTGCCCGCACGACGGAGATCGCAACGATCGATGGGTATGACGCCCGCAGTTGACCGCCTCTGCTCTCTCAGGTATCGTCCTTCCCCATGCGCCGCTCGTGGCGTTTCCGGCTGGTCGCCCTGATCTTCGGGCTGTGGTTTGCCTCCGTCGCCGCGGATGCGCCGGGGACTCATGCCTGCCCCGTTCATGGTCCGCATGTCGCCCAAATGTCGGAGATGGCGCATGCGACGGGTGCGAGCACGGCGCACCACGGCTCGTCGCCGAGCCAGCACAATCACCAGCATTCCGGATGCACTTGTCTCGGGTGTTGCTGCGCCTCTGCTCGAGCTGTGCTGCCGCCGGTCGGCTACGACCTCGTCGCGGCGACGCGCATCTACCACGAGGCGCCGGCCCCGACGCTGACAAGCGTCGTCCCATCGCCGGCCGAGCATCGCCACCCCTTCGCGACCGCCCCACCTCGGCTCGCGGTCTAAGCGCACCGGGTGTGACCGCGCGTTCGCGCGTCCGTCGCACACGTCGAGCGGGCTCGCTGACGTAAGAGTCGTCCATCGACGATGACGGCGTCGGCGCGCATCCGTTCCTGCCGAGCGCGCGTACGGGGCTGTCTCCCACCGACGCGACTGTCCGGACGATCCTCGTCTGGCTTCGCCGAACCGATGCTCGCACACTCTACTGGAACACTCATGACAGTTCATAGACTGCTCAATCGTATGATCGCGATGGTCTGGCTGCTCGGTGGCGCGCGAACCGGGATGGCGCAGCAGGCGGCGAAACAGGCGGGGGACACGAGCTCGGTCAGCCGCCTCGGCCCGGTTATCGTCACGGCGACCAAGACACCGCGCACCCGCGAGGATCTTCCTCTCAGCACGTCGGTGCTCCGTGCCGACGAGGTACGCGCGACGCCCGCGCTCACTCTCGACGACGTGCTCCGCACCATTCCCGGGCTCAACGTTCCATTCGAGAGCGCCGTGGTGGCGCACTACACGTCGAATGCCTTGTCGATGCGCGGTATCGGCGGGTACGTCACGACCCTCGTGCTGCTCGACGGCATTCCGATCAACGATCCGATGTCGGGATACGTGCAATGGCTCAAAGTGCCGATGGAGCTGGTCGACCGCGTGGAGGTCGTGCGCGGCGGCAGCTCGTCGCTTTATGGCACTTACGCGTTAGGCGGTGTCGTGAACATCATCACGCGTCACGCGACGGGCGACGAGGGCGCCGCGGACGCGAGCTACGGGACGAACAATTCGTTCCGCTCGAATCTGCTCGGGAGCACGGCTCTCAGCTCGAGCGTTCGCCTAACGGTGAACGGGAACTTCTACAACACGAGTGGCTACGTGCGCCCGGTGCCGGAGGACCGTGGACCGATCGACCTTCCCGGCCGGAGCCGGGCGGGCAATGGCTTCGCTCAGCTCGATTTCCACCTGTCGGAGCAGGCGTCGGCGTTCGTCCGCGCGAACTATTACGACATGTATCAGAACCAGGGCTCGAGGCTCGCTACGGACGGCCAGCGCGTCTTCGATCTCGATGGCGGGATCCAACGTCGCGCCGGTATTGGCGGAACGGTCTCGGCGAACGTGTTCTATCAGCACGACGCGCCCTGGACCTACAACACCGACCCGATCACCGCTCGCGGACAGGACGAGTTCATGTCCAACTACCATCGCACACCCGCGGATTTCTTCGGCGGTGCGGGGCAATGGACCAGTCTCTCCACGAGCGGCAAGACCAGCACGACGCTCGGTGGCGACGTGCACGTCGTGACCGGCGACGACATCTCCGACGTCTACTCGGCGCCGAACGTCTTCGCGTATCATGAAGTCGGTGGCGGCACGCAGCTCACGGCTGGTGCGTTCGGACAGGTGGAGTATTTCCCGACCGCCGCGCTCGAGCTGCTCGGCAGCGCGCGCTTCGACGTGTGGCAGAATCACAACGGACACGACGACAAGACGCCGGGCGGCCAACAACACTTCGCCGACCAGACGCGGGGCAGTCTCAATCCAAAGCTCGCGATTCGATATCGCGCGAGCGATGCGTGGACGTTGCGCGGCGCGGCGTACCGCGCGTTCAACGCGCCCAATCTCGACGAGCTCTATCGTCCGTATTCGGCGGCGAGCTATGCGAATGTGCCCAACCCGCAGCTGGGCCCCGAGGCGCTCCTCGGGGGCGAGATCGGGACGGAATACGCCAGAGGACCGGCGATGCTCCAGGTCAACGTTTTTCAGAACAATTTGAGTGATGTAATCAGCTACAATCCAATCTCGTTCTCACCCGTGTACACGACGATGCCGGTGAACGTCGGTTCCGTGCGCACACGTGGTGTCGAGGTCTTTGGAAATCTGGATCTCACCACCGGCTGGCGATTCTCGGCGTCCTACACGTACACGGCCTCGGTGATCACGGACAACCCGCCGGACCAGACCATCGTTGGCAATACCCAGGGGGACACGCCGAAAATTCAGGTCGCCGGATCGGCCGGCTACTTCGGCTCGCGGTGGTCGGTGTTTGTCCAGCCCAGATACGTCAGCCGGCGCTACACCGACGTGAGCAACGCCCTGGTCATCAGCCCGTACACCGTGGTCGACGCATCCGGATCGCTCCGCCTCACGCCGAACGTCGAGGCAATCGCACAGGTTGAAAATGTGCTCGACCGGCTGTACGTCGTGAGCGAGTACGGCTTCCATGCCCGCGGAGCGCCGCGGCAACTATTCGCGGGCGTGCGGACGCGGTTCGGCGCGCTCGCGCCGCGAACCGTGATACCCCCCGGGCGTGGAGGCGAGTGAACATGAGCGCCCTCTCAAAGACAGTTTCTTCGAGGTCACGGAGTACGCGGCTGGTGCTGCTGCCGCTCGCGGCGGGATTTGGCATCGCCAGCTGTGCGCACGACGCCGCATCCCACTCGACCAACGGGGACGAGGCAGGCGCCGGAAGCTCCGTCGTGTGGTCGCCGGCGAAGGTCCTCACATCACCGACGGGCGGGGGCGCAGCACCGGTCTTTGCGGTGTCGCCCAGCGGAAATCTTGCGTTGGCGTGGGTGTCGGCGCCTAACGGCGGAAGCGACGGCCGGCTGTACGTGCGCTCGGACGCGGCGCAACCGGATACATCGAGACCCGTGGAGCTTCGCGATCCGCTCGGCAGTCTCTCGATCTACGGAGAGGTCCCGCCGAAGGTCGCGTTCGCGCCGAACGGCGCACTCTACGCTGCGTACATCGTCACAAAGCTCGTTCCGGGGAAGCGGTGGCCGCAAAATGCGCTCCGCTTCGCCGTATCGAGGGACGGCGGCGCCCATTGGGACACGCCGACCACCGTGACTGGTGACAGCGTGTTCGGATCGTACGACGATCACGCGCTTCATGTCGCACCCGACGGGACGATCTATCTCTCGTGGCTCGCCATGGCGAGCGACGATACGTCGCATGCGTATTTCTCTCGCTCGGCGGACGGCGGCAAGACCTGGTCGAAGCCCGCGGTGATTGATCAGGACCGCGCGTGTCCCTGTTGCCGAACGACGATGGCGTCAGGACCCGATGGTGCGCTCTACGTCGCATGGCGAAAGCGATTTGCCGCGCCAGGTGGCGAGGAGCGCGACATCGTCGTTGCCAAGTCGACCGACAAGGGAGTGAGCTGGAACGCACCGGTGCGCGTGCACGCGGATGCGTGGAAGGTCAACTATTGCCCGGATGCGGGCCCTTCGGTGAAGGTTGGCCGCGATGGCACCGTGCACGTGGCGTGGTGGACCGGAAAGGAGGGGAGTGCGGGCACGCAGTACGCGCGCTCGGGCGACGGCGGCCGCACGTTTTCGGCGCCGGTCGCGCTCGGGCTTGCCCAGTACTCGCGCGCCGCCCACATCCAGGTGACGTTAGGCAGTGGTATTGATTCGAGCCTCGTCGTCGCCACCTGGGACGATGGCACGCGGCGAGTGCCCCAGGTCGTAACGCGTATCTCGCGCGACGCCGGCCGCACTTTTGGACCAGCAATCACCGTCAGTGACTCGCAACACGAAGCCGGCTATCCGGTGGTCGCCGTACGTGGCGACACGATTGTGGTCGCGTGGCAAGAGCGCACGCTCGCCGCGGCGGCTGCCGAGTCGGCGTCGCTGGCGAAGAAGGACACGTTGGATCCGGCGACCTATGTCAACAACGTCGGAGCACTTCAGGTCGTCACGCGGCGCGGTGTGATCGCCGGGAGCGGCACGCAATGAGGCGATGGGCGGCCCCTTCACGATACGAGCCCGCAGGGAATGCGGTCCGTCATCGGTTGTGGAGATCGGTCGCATGACTCACCGAGGAACTCCACGAGCTACATGGCGGTGCCTGCGGAACGTCGCGCTGGCGTTAGGCACGGCCGCCGCCTGCGGTGAGCCGATGTCGAACGGTCGACTCGCCGGAGTCGAGCTGATACCGGCGAAGCCGAAGCCGGCGTTCACGCTCACGTCGACGAGCGGCGCGAAGTACGACTTTCGGCGCGAGACCGATGGCCGAGTCGCCTTGCTTTTCTTCGGCTACACTCACTGTCCCGACGTGTGTCCGGTGCACCTCGCCAACATCGCCGCTGCGATGAAGCGACTGTCGCGGAGCGAGCGCGCAGGCGTTCGCGTCGTCTTCGTGACGACCGATCCGATGCGCGACTCGCTCGCTCGCCTGCGCACGTGGCTGAATAACTTTGATTCCACGTTCGTCGGACTGCGCGGGAGTCGCGACTCCGTCGCGGCGATCGAGTCGGGACTCGGTCTCGCGCCGTCCGAGATCGAGCCGGGCGGCAGCGACGGTTACGGCGTCGGCCATGCTGCCGAGGTGCTCGCGTTCACTCCGGACGACAGTCTCCGCGCGCTGTATTCGGTCGGTGTGCGGCAAGAGGACTGGGCAAGCGACTTGCCGCGCCTGCTCGCGATCGGATCGAAGCGATGAACGCGTCAACCAGACCGGCGATCGCGCGCGCGCGAGTCGCGAGAGCCACCGAGTGGACGCTGCTTTGCGCGCTCGTCGCTGCCTGTTCGACGCCGGCGGCGGACACCGCGATCTCGGCGAATGGCCTCATCGTGCGCGGCGCCTTTGCGCCGGAGCCGCTCGCCGCTGGCGACAGCGCGAGCGCGACCATGTCGGCGTACTTCGTCGTGGAGAATACGCGGGACGCGGACACGCTCGACGCGATTGCGACTCCTGTCGCCGCTCACGCGACCGTGCACGCGGAGGTCCAACACGGCGGCATGGTGATAATGATGCCGGCAGTGGGCCTCGAGATTCCGGCGCACGGAACGATACGACTCAGGCCCGGCGCTCGGCACGTCATGCTCGAGGGACTGTCGTCTGTTCCGCGGGCAGGAGATCGGGTTCCACTGGTCCTCCACTTTCGTCACGCCGGCGTCGTTCGACTCGCTGTACCCGTGATTCGGTACGTGTCGATCGACAGTGCCGTCGAGGCCGACGCGAGATGAGGCAGCCGAGGCGGCGCCGCGCTCAACGCCGGTGCCGCCGTGCTGTGAGTGCGGCGCGCTTCGCTTCACTGGGCACAATGCCGTTCATGACGATCCCGTAGTGAAGCCCTTTGATGGCGAGATTGAACGCCTTCACGACATACGCCCCGGGAAAGCGGTGCTGCCGCCGTTGGCGGACGAAATACTCGCGACTCCACCGGTACAGGGAGCGCAGATCGTCCACCGTTTGTGCGTTGGCTGTCACACGCCCTCGCATGGCGCTCGCCCACGCGGCGACCTCGTCGAGTGGCTGCTCCGGCAGCGCGCGCAGGATGGCTTCGCGCGCGTGATCGACGAGCGTCAACAGCGGCTCGACCTCGCCGTCGGCGCATCTCGCCTGGCCGGCAGCGGAAAGCGATCGGAGGCGTCGCTCCAGGTCGGCCGCGGTACGCGCCGCCGCGCGGAACCTAACGACGTCGCGCCGAAGCGCCGCGAAGAGCAGACGAAAATACTCCCATCGCGGCGCTCGGAGGACGCCTTGTCGCCACAACGATCGAAGACCGGCGCGAAGATCCGCGGCGCGCATTTGTCGACCGTGGAAGATGTGCGGCTCGAGGCGCTCGAGGAGCGCGCGCGAGCGTTGATACATCGCCACGGGAGCGAACAGCCGCTTGAGAATCTGATAATAGCCCCGTTGCATCTCCTCCATGCTCATGCGGCCCGGCACGAACTGCACCTCGTCGTCGGTGTTGTTCCCCGAGAACTCGGCCTCGCGCAATCGTCCCTCGGCGCGCAGGCGCTCGCCTAACGGCGTGTGCGGGATGGGCGTCAGCATCCCGGTCATCGCGGTCGGGATGGCGACACCGGTAGCAAAGTCTGCAATCGCCGCGCCCGTGTCGATCGTGTCCGCGTCGGAGCCGAAAATGAATCCCGCCATCACCTCGATGCCCGCGTGCTGAATCGTCGCGACAGTCTCGGCGATATCGACCTTCAGGTTCTGCTTCTTGTTCATCCCTTGAAGTGCCGCCGGATTCGGGTTCTCGATTCCCAGGAACACCTCCGAAAAGCCGGCCGCTCTCATGAGCGGTAGCAGGTGCGCGAGTTTGGGCGAGCCGAGGTCGAGGCTCGCCTGTGTGTAGAAGGAAAAGGGGTAGTCGTGAGCGCGCTGAAAGTCGATCATCACCTGAAGAATGGATTCGATCGCCTGCGGGTTGCCGACGAAGTTGTCATCGACCGTGAAGATGCCGCCGCGGTAGCCCAGGGCGAGCAGCGCCTCGAGCTCAGCGCGGACTGACGCGAGTGTCTTTGGCCGAGTGAAGCCGCCATTGAATTGAATGATGTCGCAGAAGTCGCATCGGAACCGGCAGCCGACGGTGGTCTGCATCATCATCGCCCGATAGTCCCGAATGTCGATGAGATCCCAGCGCGGGAGCGGCACATCGCCAAGCTCCTTGAAAATCGTTCGGTCGTTGAGCGCCTTGCGCGAGCCGGGTTCCTGCGCCGCGATCGCGGCGGGAATCAGCACGACGGGACGCTCGTCCGAGTGGCGCCGGCGCTCGCCCTGAAGGAGACGATCGATCGTCTCCACCCACTGCCCCCCCTCACCCCACACGAGCACGTCGAGGCCGCGATGCAGGATCTCGTCGGACGCGGTCGCGGGAGCAAGAATGTGATCGCGATAGCTCGAGGGGTATGGGCCGCCGAGCACCCACGGCGTCGTTAGGTTCCGTGCCACTCCATCGAGGAGGGAGACGAGGGAGCGTTTCTGGACCGACATTGCGCTGACGAAGACGGCGTCAGCGGCGGCGATGCGCGCGCGAAGCTCCGCGTCGGTCGGCCGCGCTACGTTGAGATCGACAAGCTCGAACGACCAGTGCTCCGGCATCAACCCCGCGAACGTCAGCAGGCCCAGTGGTGGGAACGCCGCTCGGGCGCCGACCATCGACATGATGTGCCGGTAGCTCCAGAACGAGCTGGCGGGAAACTCGGGGTACAGCAGCAGCCCGTGCATAGGACAGTGGGGCTGGGTCGCGCGGATATGTTTGGGGCTTGGTCAGGTCCGCCTTCCAAGATGACCCGTCCGGTCCAGGACGGCAACCGAGCGCGGCCAATCTTTGCGCCGATCCGATCGCGCGTCCACATCACCCTCGTTAGGGCCAAGTGCCCAGCGCCTAACGGGCAAGACGCGGATATCGGGCGCGCCCCGTAGTCGGCCCTAGCCGGCGCTCAACGTGCGCGCTGGGTCGACCCGCGCCGCGCGGCGCGCCGGAAGCCAACTCGCGAGCAGCGCGACGATCAGCAACAACCCGCTCACCGACGCCAGTAGGGGCCCGCTCACAGCCGCGACGCCATTCAGGCGGCGCTGGAGAAGTTGTGAGCAAACCATGAAGATGGCCAAGCCAGCGCACGCCCCCACCGCCGAGAGCACCAGCCCCTGCATGCTCACGGCGCGGGCCACGCCCGACGGCGTCGCCCCGAGTGCGAGCCGGATGCCGATCTCTCTCGTGCGAAGGCTCACGATCAGCGCCATCACGCCGGCAAGGCCGACGGCGGCCATGGCGAGAGCCACGATTCCGGCAATCGACAACACGAGCGTGGCGAACGTCAGACTCGCTATCGATTGCGTCACCACTTGTTCCATGACCTGGACGTTGAACGGCGGCAGCGTGTGGTCCATGTCGAAGATCGTCGACTGAACCGCGTGCGTTACCGCCAGAGGGTTCGGGCGCGCACGGATCGCGAACGCTATCGTGCGCGACGCGGCCGTTCGATTGGTGTCGACATCGGCGACATCCGGCAGATAGACGATTCCGTTGGCCGGAGCCGCGAGCGACGTATCGTGCACGGCTCCGACCACGCCGATCACCGTGTACCACGGACCGTTAGGCAGCGGCTGCACGCGCCGACCCAGCGCGCGCGCGCCCGACGAGTCGTCCCAAAACTGCGCGGCGAGCGTGCGATCGACGATCGCTTCGCGCGACACTTGCCGATCGAGCCGGTCGAATGTGCGCCCGGCGAGGACCGGAATGCGCATCGCATCGAAGTACCCGCCGGATACGGCGATCAGCTGTTCCGGCGGCGGGAGCGCACTCGGGTCGGAGCGATCGTTGTCGGATCTCGCGGGACCGTAGCCTCGCCCCAGGGTCTGGAGCGGAAGCTTGGACGATACGCCGACCGCCTCGACTCCCGGAATCACGCTGATGCGCTCTATGGCACGCTGCGTGAAGCGCACCACGTCCGAATACGTTGGATAGGTTGCGTCGGGGAGCGTGAGCCACAGCGTGAGTGTCGAGCTCGCGTCGAAACCGGGGCGGACGCGCCGCAATCGTTGGGCGCTCTCGACCAGCAGCGTGGCGCCGGTGACCAGCAGCACGGCGAACGCCACTTGCACGACGACCAGGGCGCGGCGCGCGCGTTGACGTTCGCGGCCGGCCGTTTCTCCCCGCGCGCCGTCGTGCATTGCGCGACCGATCGCCTCGCCGTGGAAGCGAAGCGCCGGCAACCCGGCGCAAAACGCCATGACGGCGAGCGTCAGTCCAACGATCGCAAACACACTTCGCGCATCGAAGGCGACCTCCGCCAGTCGTGGAACGTTTGCGGGACCGAAGCGTCGGAACGCGCTCACTCCGCAGGCGGCGAGCGTCGCGCCGAGCGCTCCCCCCACGGTCGCGACGATGACTGCTTCACCGACGACCTGTGCCAGCACGTCACGCGTTCTACCGCCGAGCGCCAGGCAAACGGCCACATCGCGGCCACGCGATTCGGCGCGCGTCAGCAGCAGGCTCGCGACGTTCGCCGCCGCGATGACGAGGATGAGGACGCCCGCGGCGAATGAGATCCACAGCACTTGTCCGAACGGTCCGACGACATCATCGCGCAGCGGCCGTAGAAACGCCCGCACCCTACCGAGTCGAAAGAACGTCTTCAGGTCGGTTCCAGGTACGAGCAAGGGAAAGATCTCCGTCGCACGAGGAAGCAGCTCGTTGAATTCCTTCTCCGCCACGGCGATTGGGACGCCCCGCTGCAACCGAACGAACGCGGTGTGAACAAAGGGTCCGGAGAATGCCGCGTTCGGGTCGAGCGCGGCCGGGAGCCACAGCTGCGTTTGATCGTCAGGAAAACGGAATGACGACGCGAGCACGCCGACGATCTTGCGGCGCTGCCCATCGATGCGCACCGACCTGCCGACGACAGTGGGGTCGGCTCCGAAGCGCGAGCGCCACAATCCGTCGCCGATGACGGCGACCAGCGGCGCGTTAGGCTCGTCCTCGGATTCGCTGAACGCACGGCCGAGCACGAACGGCGCGCCGAGCAGAGGAAAGAAGCTCGCGGTGACCCGGGCGGCGACGAGTCGCGAGGGTTGGTCGCCTCCGGCGCTGTCGGAGAAATTCACCGACGCGCGGTCGAGGACCGCGATGCCATCGATGGTGCGTGCGAACCGCTTGTAGGCGTAATAACTGCCCAGCGTCTGCGGCCCACGCCCGAGACTCGTGCCCGGAAAGGCGAACCACGCGGACGCGAGCCGGTCCGCATTCGGGTAGGGAAGCGCCTTGACGACGATCGCGTCGAGCACGACGAACACCGAAGTGGCCGCTCCGATCCCCAGCGCTACGATGAGCACCGCGGTCACCGCGAAAGCTGGGGAGTGGCGCAGCCGGCGGAAGCCGAGCCGCAGGGATGACGAAAGCATGCGCATAGAGTACGCATGCACGCTGCTCGACAAAACGACCAAGATCGAGCGGCTCGACCAGACCAACTCGTCGTTAGGCTTTCCGGAGGCCGCGGGACGCGTTCACGACCGCGGCGTGAAGCTTTCGCAGAGCGGAAGGAATGCCGCGAGGCGGCACCGATGAGAAGCCGAGCAATAGAGCCGGCGCGAGTCGAGTCCGCAGACAATACGACGAAAGCGCGGGGGCTTCGACGCCGTGCTCGAGCGCCGACCGCGAGGCCTGCACATCGTCGAGTGGATCGCGCAACCACCCGATCGCATGCATGCCGGCATCGGCGGGTTCCACCGTCATGAGATCACTCGTTTCGCGCTGTGCGGCGACGAGGAGCGCTTCCTGGCGCTCGCCGTACGCATCGCGCATGCGGCGGAGGTGACGGGTGAAATGCCCCTGGTCGATGAAATCGGCGAGCGCCGCCTGTTCGACGGTTGGCGCCATGTGGTCGGCGATGGCGCGCGCCTCGATGAACCGATCGATCAAATCGTTAGGCACGATGAGATAGCCGAGGCGGAGCGCGGGAAAGACGGTCTTGCTGAACGTGCCCAGGTAGAGCACGCGGCCCGCGCGATCGAGCCCTTGCAGCGACGCCAGCGGTCGCCCCGGATATCGAAATTCGCTGTCATAATCGTCCTCGACGATCCACGCTTTCGCGTGCGCGGCCCAGTCCAGCAACGCAAGTCGGCGCTCGAGGCTCATCGCGCTGCCGAGCGGGAACTGATGTGAAGGAGCGACATAGGTCAGTCGCGCGTGCGGTGCCGCTCGGATGCCCGCATCGACGATGAGACCATTCTCATCGACAGGAACCGGCGCGACGATTGCGCCGCCGGACTCGAAAACGCGACGAGCCGGCGGATAGCCCGGATCTTCGAGCCAGACAGTGTCGCCCGGCCGTATCAGCGCCTTGGTCGCGAGATCGATCGCCTGTTGTGCGCCGCGACAGAGCACAACCTGATCGGTCGACGCGCGCACACCGCGCGATGCCGCGGTGTACTCGCCAATCGCACGGCGAAGGGGAAGGTACCCGTTACCCCTGCCGTAACCGAGAAGGCGATATCCCGAAGCCCGTGCTCGACGTGCGTGCAGCCGGTTCCACACTCTTGCCGGAAACAACTCGAGCGCCGGCTCGCCGAGGCGAAAGGGACGCGAAACCGCCGGTTCGCTCGGTCGCGAGTGGGAAGAGGTCACCACAGTCGGACTCTTCTCGGTGGTTCCGACGCGAGGCGCAGCCGCCCGCGAAAAACTGAGGGCGGACACGAACGTGCCGGCAGCGCCTCGCCCCTGGATGCAGCCTTCGGTCGTCAGTTGCTCGAATGCCAGCACGACCGGGGCTCGGGCGACGCGGAGATCTCGAGCGAGAGTCCGCGTCG
>DATBHD010000062.1:0-4553 GCA_036557635.1 Gemmatimonadaceae bacterium | reverse complement strand
CTCGCGCAGGGCATCGGTCACGCGCTCATGCACGGCGTTCTCGATGCGGTCGGCAATCGGCGTGACGAGGCGATCGACGTCGGCGCCCGTCTCCGCGCGCGCTTCGACAGCCTGGCGCAGCGCATCGCCCAATCGCTCGCGGGCCACCTCTCGCATTCGCTCACGGGCCGCGCCGCGCAGTCCGTCGCGGAGCCGCTCGCGCAGGATGTCCTCGATGCGATCGTCGACGGCGTCGACCAGTTCGTCTTGCGTATCGCCCACGACGCCCTCGGGCAGGTCGCTCTCGGCGATCGCCGCGCGAATGGCCTCGGCCGCTCGCTCTCGTAAGGCGCTGCCCAGGTGCTCGCGCAAGGCATCCACGACCCGGTCTTCGATGGCGTCACTGAGGCTGTCGCTCAGTAAATCGCTCACCTCGCCGGGGTCCGCCTTCGACATGGCCACGTCACGTAACGCGCGGCGCAGATCGCGAGCGAAGCGGGTGTGCAGCACTTCGCGCACGCGATCGCGCACGGCCCCCTCGAGGCGTTCGCCGATTCCTTCGACGACGCGGCTCCGCAAAACGGCGTCGCGCACACGCTCGCCAAACTCGTTGATCTTCTGCTCGCCTCCGTTCCGGCCCCACTGATCATTGCCGGTACGACGCGACTGGGCGGAGCGCCCGGATTCCCGAACGACCTCGATCGGGGAAGATGATTCCAAGTCTGATTGTGACACCGTGGATTCCTCGTCTGTGACGCTCGCGTCGACCGCGTCGCTTCGTTGACCATCCGCACCGGCTCGCGGAGATGCGAAGCTAGCAAAGCGCCGTCGAGGCGAGCATTGGACCTTGTTACCAGTGTCACGACGGGCGAGACATCGGCCGCCGGCGACAATGAATCGCCGGCGGCCGTCGCGCTCGATGCTCTGCTCAGCGGGCGTCGCTGTCCCGCCGCGTGTCCTTCTCGGTGCGCTTGGCTCGGCGCTCCACGTTCAATTGCTCCTTCTTGACATCTGCCTCGACGATTGTCGAGTCGTCGACAGCGTGCTTCTTGATGACGACTTCCTCCTTCACGACCGGCCGCTTCTCGACTACCACTTCCTCCGTCTTGAAGGGCACGCGCACGTGCTCCTCGCGGATGTCGGCTTTGGGGGCGCGGTCGGCGGGCACGGCATGTCGGTCGATGGTCACGTCCTCGCGCGAGAACGGCACGCGCTGCGACACGTGCTCGGAGCGGACGGTCTTGTCGATGTCGACTTCGCCCGCTTCGACCTGACGTTTTCCGAACGTGAGCTCTTCCTCGGACCTCGTGACGCGCGCCTCGCTGGCCTCGCGCCGGTCACGGCGCCGGCCGGCGAGGAACCGCGAGTCGTCGAAGTGGCGGCCAGCATAGAAGTCCGCGCCCGCGACGGGCGTGCTGCCTAACGCCGGCAGCAGGCGATTCTCGTACTCGCGCGTGAGCCGCCCATGGATGTAGGCGGGGAGCGACGCCAATCGCGCCGCGATCGCCGCATCCAGGATCACGTGGTCGCTCTGCGCGTCGAGGTTCGCGTTGCCGATCGGCACGAGCACATTGCGCGCTTCGCTACCGCCCGCGACGCTCGGGTCGAGGGTGACGTCGAGATACCGCGTACGCATCGCACCCGTATCCACGATGAGCTCGCGGATGACGCCGAGCTTGCGGCTGTCCTCGCCCACCACGGCCCAGCCGCGGACATCGGGGTAGCCCTCGGCTACCTCGTAGTCGTCGAGCTCGCCCATGGGAACGAGGCGTGATGCGTCGGCGTTCGCGTTCTGATCGAAATCGTTTGGCATCGTTTCGTAATCTCCCGCCGCGGTGCGGCAACCAGCATGAATCTGCCGCTCGCGTCGGCCCACCGTGGTGCTCGACGCGTCGCGGCTTCTCGGGGCCGACACCAGTCTTCCTGCGTGACCGGTGCGGCAGGTCTTCACCGCGGCATCGACGTCGCCGCGGTGTCGCTCGGGCTCGAAATCGCGCCACCCGACACGGCCGTGTCGCGCCGCGCGGAAAGAGATCGGTCTCCCGTGCGGTGCGCGAACAGATACCAGGCGATCAGCAGCAGCGCCGCCAGACCCAAGAGCCAGGGCCACGGCGAGCGCTCGTGCTTTCGTTGAATTGGAATTTCAGTCATATGAACCTCCGCGCTCGCCGAAGAGGGCAAGCCACATTCCAGCCGGCGCTGCCCAGGCGAGATGCCGATACTTGTCGCGAACGACCATGCGGTTACCATTGGACCAAGGCCGACTGGAACGCCGCCCCGATGACGACGCCAGCGCCCTCGATTCCTCCACTCCCTCTGTCGTTAGGCCACACATGAAAGCGGCGTCGAGTGCACGAAGGAGAAGCGGCCCCGGCCCCGGCCCCGGCGCGTTCGCCCGGGCCATGCTTGCGTCGGTTGTTCTGATCGTCTCGGCGGCGCCCGCCCGCGCGCAGCGGTACAGCGACGCGAGCGGCCATCTCCGCGTCGCGCTCGTGAAGCAGCCCTTCCTGCCTAACGGTACGTCGGTCGGGCCGACGACGATGGCCGAGGGCGGCATTCAGGCGTGGCTCACCAAGGCCGGCGCCACGGTGCGGGTGTCCGAGGTGAAGCTGACGGCGCAAGAGGACACCGAGTACGGCGGCTGGAAGCGATTGAGCATGGCGCTTGGCCACTTCGCTGACAGCGTCGCCGAGAACGAGCGGGACGGATGGTTCACGGTGGGGCTGGAAGCGACCTGCCCATCGATGCCGGGACTCGTGGGCGGATTGCAGCACTCCGGGCCGACGGCCGCGCCGATCAAGGTCGGCATGCTCTGGCTCGACGCCCATCCCGACTTCAACACGCCGGAGACGACGCGCAGCGGCTCGTTAGGCGGTATGCCCGTCGCCGTCGCGACGGGACGTGCACTTCAGCGAATGCGGCTCGAGGCGAAGCTCGACCCGCCCCTCGACGACCACGATGTCGTCATGGGCGGTGTCCGACTCACCGATCCGCTCGAGCAGGAGCTGCTCGACAAATCGGCCATCGCACAGCTGAGCGTCGACGACCTGCGCAACATGACGCCCGCCGTCTTCGCGCAGCTCGACCGCCTGAGTCGCAATGTCGACAAGATCTATGTTCACATCGACATGGACGTGCTCGATCCGCGCGAGGTGATGGGACACGTGAACAAGGTACCTAACGGGCCGTCGAGCGTTCAGCTGGCGCGGCTCTTCGAGCAGATCTTCGCGCGCTATCCCAAGGCTGTCGCGATCGGCTTCGCGACGATCCCCGCGACGGACGAGGGCGGTCTCTCGCTCGCCGCGGTGAATCGCATGATCGAGGGCGCGGTGAAAGGCGTCATGGCGCGGGAGGCGCGTCGCTGAACACCCCTGCGGTAGCTACGCCGCCACATCCTGATCCCAGTCGACGCGATAGCTGTGCATCCAGCCAAACATCTTCTCCGGCGTGAGGAACGTTTTCGCCGCGACCGGCATCAGAACACGCATCAGTAACCTCGCCACCGCGCTTTTGTTTTGTCCGGCCGTGTCCGTGCAGTTGTCCGGCCGTGTCCGTGTTCAACCCGCTGATGCTCGTGCCACCGGTGACTACCAGCGGTCTGAGATCGCTAGGATGACAAGGAGTCGCCGCGCACGCCTTGTTCTTGTCTGCGTTCACCCGCGTAGTCTGCGTCTATCTGCGAGACCAGACGCGCTGTCCGGGGCGAGCCGAATGCCATGGCGGTGCCGTGCGTAGACTAACCCCCGAGCGCATAACGAACCTGAACGTCTGCGGTCGCGACCGCGACCGTGCCGTAGAGCGGTCACCGCCGCTTGAAGGCTTCGACCAGGGCCGCGGCATTCGCGTCGTCGGTCCCCCAGAGCGTGAAGTCGAGCGTGACGCCGTTCAGCGTCGCGACGTCGGTGCGCGTCTGTTTGGCGCGATCCATCCAGCCATGGATCTTCACCGAGACGCGGTCGAGCGGTCTGTTCTCGGTCTTCGCGATGACGTGAACGAGCTCGACGCCGCACGCCGCGACGGCGGACAGAAACGCCTCGACGGGCGTGACCTCCTCGCCCGGACAGCCGTTCTGCACCGGCCCGTCGATGACGTAGTGATGGTCGCGCACGCTGCAGAGGACGCGGCCAAACACGTCCGTCGTTCGGGCGGCGACGTCGTACTCGCGGAGAGTCGATGAGGGCGTGGTCATTTGATGGATTCTAATCGAGAAGTGAGAGCCGACGTGGCGCGGAGCCGGCCACTCTGTAGTTGAACGGCTCGACGCGGATGAACGCTGATTAGGCGATCCACAACCATTCCAGCGCCACTCTGTAGGTGAACTGCCGGACGCAGATGAACGCTGATTACGCGGATGAACGCATGATAGGAACAAGAGCGAACGATCTTTTGGAAAAAGTCGTTCACCATCGCTCTTTCATCAGTGTTCATCTGCGGAATCAGCGTCCATCAGCGTCCAGCCGTTCAACTACCGAGTGGCCTGCACTACGCACTGCCCGCCATCAGTCCCGCCACAACCATTCGAGCGCTTCGGGCAGCGTCTGCTGCCGCACCGCGCGGTCGACATGCAGCGCGTT
>DATBHD010000061.1:0-1737 GCA_036557635.1 Gemmatimonadaceae bacterium | reverse complement strand
CCCCGGTCTCGACGTCGCCGCGATCGTAACCGCCGATCCAGGGCGGCGAGCGTCCGCCGAGCGGCAATATCCCGGCGCGAGGCTCCTGTCCAGCGTCGACGAGATCTGGCGGTCGCCGGCCGATTTCGATCTCGTCGTCGTCGCATCCCCAAACGGCACGCACACCGAGCACGCACTCGCCGCAATCGAGGCGGGGCTGTCCGTAGTGGTCGACAAGCCCTTCGCGCTGACCGCCGCGGATGGCGCTGGGATGATCGAGGCGGCCAGCCGTCGTGGCGTCGTGATCGTGCCGTTTCAGAACCGCCGTTGGGACGGCGACTTCCTCACGGTCCGCACGCTGATCGATGAAGGACGATTAGGCAACGTCACTCGCCTCGAGTCGCGGTTCGAGCGCTGGCGTGTGGTTCCCAAGGCGCGGTGGATGCAGCCTGGTGGGGCGGTCGCGGGCGAAGGGATGATCTACGATCTACACTCGCACTTGATCGACCAAGCGCTGGTGCTCTTCGGTCCAGTCGCCGAGGTCTATGCCGAAACTGACCGGATTCGGGAAGGCGTGCAGGTCGACGACGACGCGTTCATCGCGCTGACGCACACGTCGGGCGTGCGGTCGCACTTGAAGGCAACCCTCGTCGCGGCGGACATCGGCCCGCGGTATCGCGTGTACGGCGATTGCGGCGCGTACGTGAAGTTCGGCGTCGACCCGCAAGAGGAAATGCTCAAGGCAGGACGTCGGCCAGGTGATCCGGGATTCGGTGAAGATTCGCCGGAGCTTTGGGGCACACTTTCCGACGGCACTTCGACGACGCGTGTGCCGACCGCGCTCGGCGTCTACACGCAGTTTTACGCGGGCGTTCGTGCGACGCTCCGCGAGAAGGCGCCGCCGCCGGTGAACGCGGCCGACTCGGTCGCTGGCCTCAGGATCATCGAGGCGAGCTACCGGTCGGCAGCGGAGCGAAAGGTCGTGACGTTGTAGAGCGAAGAGCAGATCCCTTGCGGAGCCTGCCCTGAGGAGCGCAAGCGACGTAGGGCTCGGGATGACAACGCGATCAGTCGGCGTAGGGACTTTCCGAACGGCCCGATCCAGAGCCACGTCCACCGCCGCCGCCTCCGCGGCGGCGCTTTCTTCTCCGTCGCTTGTCCGGCGTCGCCTCCGCAACGGCAACTCTCGCGGGCTCGGTCGCTCGTGTGGCCGCCGCAGCCCTTCGCTCCTGATTCACCTTGGCTCGGGCGCGCTCGGCCGCTCGCTGTTCACGAATCTTTGCGATTCTCTCTTTGATCGGAATCTCGAGCTTCGCCGTGGGTTGGGCTTTGTAGTCGAAGTCTGGTAGCGTCACGCGCGGCAACGGCTTCCCGACGGCGCGCTCGATCGCTCGCAGATCGTCCGCTTCTTCCGGCGCGACGAACGTATACGCCTCGCCTGTCATCTCGGCGCGCGCCGTTCGGCCGACGCGATGGATGTAGTCTTCGGACGCCGCGGGCACGTCGAAGTTGACGACGTGGCCGAGCGCTTCGACATCGATGCCGCGGGCGGCGATGTCGGTGGCGACGAGCACGCGGTAGCGGCCGGACTTGAAGCCCTCGAGCGCGTCGGTGCGCTGCGCTTGCGAACGGTTGCCGTGGATGCGCGCGACGCTGATGCCGCGTTTGTCGAGCTGCTCCCAGAGGCGATTTGCGCGATGCTTCGTGCGCGTAAAGACGAGCGCTTCTTTCATCGTTCCGCGATCGAGCAGCGCGAGC